>JBDLIF010000060.1:0-10279 GCA_039714955.1 Pseudomonadota bacterium
GCTACAGGGATGTATTCACTGCGTGTCCTGCAACCGCGCCCCAGATACGCCCGGTACTTATGGACAATCTCAGCCGTCAGAGTAGCTGAGTATCAGGGATAATCAGGATCAATTATGACGGCTCCTGCGGGAGCCGTTTTTCCTTGGGTTCGAAGCTGTCGGATTCAACAAAACTCCAACAGTTGAAGAAGGGCAAGCGTCTGGGCAACTACAGGATTGACCCTATCGTGAGTAGATCATCCTCAGCGCGACTGCAGCGCCGTCATCGACCGCACCACCTCCTCCTGCACCAGATCCCAGACCTCGCGCTTGAGCTCGATGAAGCGGTCGGTAATCTGCACGTCCATACCGCGCGGCTGCGGTAGGTCGTTGTCGTAGACGGCCTTGACCCGGCCGGGGCGGGCCGACATCACCACCAGCCGGTCGCTGAGGATCAGGGCCTCGTCGATGGAGTGGGTGATGAACAGTACGGTCTTGCCGGTCTCCGCCACCACCCGCAGCAGCTCCTGCTGCAGGATCTGCCGGGTCATGGCGTCCAGGGCGGCGAAGGGCTCGTCGCACAGCAGCACGTCCGGGTCGTTGGCCAGGGCCCGGCTCAGGGCCACCCGCTGCTGCATGCCGCCGGAGAGCTCTCCCGGATAGGCATGCTCGAAGCCGTCCAGGCCCACCAGCGAAATCCATTGCCGCGCCTTCTCCCGCCGTAACCTGCGCGAGGCCCCCTTGAGACGCGGGCCGAATCCCACATTGTCGAGTACCGTCATCCAGGGGAACAGGGCATAGTTCTGGAAGATCATGCCGCAGCGGGGCTCGATGCCGCTGATCGGCTCCCCCTCCAGCAACACCTCCCCACCGCTGGGACGCAGAAATCCGGCCATGATGTTGAGAAAGGTGCTCTTGCCACAGCCAGAGGCGCCAACGATACACACCACCTCGCCGGGCCGCACCTCCAGATGGAAATCCTCCAAGGCCGTCAAGGGTCCCTGACGGGTCGAGAAGGTCATGTTGACCTGGCTGGCCTGGATAATGGGCCGGCTCACCGGGCGCCCTCCCGCTGCCAGGGCAGCAGCAGTCTCTCCAGGCCACGGAAGAGGATATCCAGCAGCAGTACGGTGATGCTGATGGAGAGCATGCCCACCAGCACCTGACCCGTGTCGGACCACTCCTTGGCGGTCCAGATGCGGAAGCCCAGGCCGCTGTTGGCCCCCACCATCTCCGCCGAGATCACGCAGGTCCAGGCGATGGCCAGCACCACCTTGAGGCCGCTGAGGATATTGGGCAGGGCGCCGGGCAGCACTACGTGGCGGATCACCTGCAGCCGGCTGGCCCCCAGGTTGCGCGCCGCCGCGATCAGGGTCTGATCCACCCGCAGGGTGGCGTCGGTGGTGTAGACCAGGACGGAGGCGAAACTGCCCATGAAGACGATGGCGTATTTCTGCTGCTCGTCGATGCCCAGCCAGAGCATGGAGAGAGGTATCCAGCTCAGTGCCGGCAGGGGCCGGATGATGGAGACGATGGGATTGAACGCGGCACGCACCCCGGGGCTCATGCCCATCAGCAGACCGAAGGGCACCCCCACCAGGGTGCTGAGGGTGAAGCCGGTGAGCACCCGGCTGGCGCTCATCCGGATGTCGTGCCACAACACCGCCTCGGGTCCACTGGCGAGCTGGGTCATGCGCTCCAGCACGGCGCTGGGGGCGGGCAGGAAGAAGGGGTCGATGACCCCCAGGCGCACCAGCAGCTCCCAGCCGCCGAGAAAGGCCAGCAGACCCAAGGCACCGAACACCAGGATCTGCCAGAAGTCGAGCCCCCTGTTGTTCATGGTGTCATGCCGGGCAGCAGGTCCAGCCGCACCCAGTCACGGAACGCCGGTTTGCGCGGCAACGCCCGCATCTGCCCATGCAGGATCTCCAGCAGGAAATCCGCCTGGGCAAAGATACCGCTATCGCTCATGACCTTCTGGTGATCCGCCGCGTTCTGCCACTGGAACTTGTCCAGATTGGCCTGGATCACCGCCGGTTCCTGCTGGATGTAACGCCCGGCCACCAGCGTCACTGTCTCTTGCGGATGTGCCTTGACCCAGTCCAGGGCCTCGAAATAGGCCGCGAGAAAACGCCTGGCCCGCTCCGGATCGGCGTCCGCCCAGGCCTTGCCCATGACCAGCACATCCGGCCCGGTCATGGTGCCGAAGCGCCGGTAGACCTCGGTGTCGGTATCCACGCCGAGGACGCGGGCGCCCGCCACCGCCTTGAGCTGTGAGAAGCCCGGCTCCCAGATCAGGGCCGCGTCCACATTGCCGGCGCGGAATACCGCCGGCACGTCCCCCACCTCCAGGTTTACCAGCCTGACATCCCGGTCCGGGTCCAGACCCTGCTGGCGCAGCAGCATGCGCGCGGTGAGCTCCACCGAAGAGCCGAAGGGGAAGCCGATGCGTTTGCCGCGCAGCTGCTCGAAGCTGTCGATACCGGGCCTGGCCACCAGCCCCTCGAACCCGGGAGCGATGTCCTGGTTGCCGACCCAGTAGAAGCGGGTGTTGCCCTGGGCCATGGCGGAGAGCATGGCGATCTCCCCCAGACTGGCGAACTGGGCCTCGCCGGAGGAGATGGCATTGAGTCGGTCCATGCTCTTGCCGATGAAGCGCCACTCCACCAGGAACCCCTGGCGCGCGAAGCTACCCCGTTCGATGCCGACCCATACCGGGATATGGCCGTACCACTGAGACCCGACCGCTGTCACCCTATCCCTGCCCGACGCCTGGTCGGTGGAGGGACCGCCATCGCCGCAGGCGGAGAGCAAAACGCTGAGCAGGATGGTCCACAGCCAGCGCCAGGGCGAAAGCGGAATGGTATTGCAACAAGACATCCAGGGCCTCCGGTCGATGCGGAACAGAAAAACCGATTCTACCGGCAAACGGCCGACAATGGGCAGCTTCCACGGCGGCTTGGTTCAAGCTGCTGATCAAATCCTTGCGGAATCATCCTCGCGCTGGCCTGAAAAGGAAACTAAAGTAATCCTGTCAACCGCCGATAATCCCGGGCACTTGCGGGGTTTTGTCCGTCCTGCTTGCTGCAGAGAATTTTACCAAGCCCAGGGTTTCAATTGTTCCCTATTTTTTTATTCAACCGCTAATTACATACGGTAGATGGTGTCATCATGGAAGAGTCGAAACCAAACATCCTGGTGGTTGATGATGAGGCCTTCAACCTGGATATACTCGGCGAATATTTGGAAGACGCGGATTATGCACCGGTAAAGGTGGAGAATGGCCTTGCGGCCTGGTCCCTGCTGGAGCAGGACCAGGAGCGTTTCGAGGCGGTGCTGCTGGACCGCATGATGCCTGAGATGGACGGCATGGAGCTACTGACCCGGGTCAAGGCCCATCCAACCTTGCATACCCTGCCCGTGATCATGCAGACTGCCAAGGCCGCCAAACAGGATGTTCTGGATGGCCTGCAGGCAGGCGCCTACTACTACCTCACCAAGCCGTATGATGAAGCGCATATGCTCGCCATCGTGAACACGGCGTTGGCCGATTTCCGGCGCTACCGCTCCCTGCGGGAAGAGACACGCCAAACGGCGCGCACCCTGAGCCTGATGCAAAAAGGGCGGTTTCGATTCCGTACCCTGCGGGAGGGCCGTAACCTGGCCATGCTACTGGCCAATGCCAGTCACCAGGCTGAGAAGGTGGTCACCGGGCTCTCCGAGCTGATGGTCAATGCGGTGGAACACGGCAATCTGGGTATTGGCTATGAGGAGAAGTCCCGACTCAACGCCCAGGGTAGCTGGGAGAGGGAGGTGGAAAGGCGGCTGGCCCTGCCGGAAAACGCGGAAAAACAGGTGGTGGTGAGTTTTGAACGCACGCATGAAGGGGTGCAATCTCTCATCCAGGACCAGGGGGCGGGGTTCGCTTGGAAGGAGTACCTGGAGTTCAGCCCGGAGCGGCTCTTTGACACCCATGGTCGGGGCATCGCCATGGCCAATAGCCTGAGTTTCGACCGGCTGGAGTATCAAGGCAATGGCAACCGGGTGGTCGCTACCATCGCAACGAAGAGCGAACAACTACGGGGCCCCGACGGGCCAAAAGAGAGACGATCGCCTGCCTTGGACAGCTAACCTGCATTGGGAGCAGACAATGAGACGAAACCTGTGCCTGCCGGGACTTCTGAGCCTCTTTTCAATGACGCCCTCGTGGGCGGATCAGACGCTCCATGCCTCCAGGGTGGCACAGCCCCCCCTGGTGGACGGCAGCGCGCAGGACCCCGTCTGGGGTGAAGCCAGGGCGCTGGTTGTTCGCGACCGGGTGGCGAAGATCGATATCACCCTGAAGGCCGTCTATACGCCGGACGAGATCTTTTTTCTGCTCCGGTTTCCGGATGAAACCGAAAACCGGATGCACAAGCTGCTGCAATGGGATAAGGAGATCGAGATCTACAAGCCAGGCCCGACCAGGGAGGATTCGATGGTTCTCAAGTGGAGCATGGAACCTTTGCCGGTAGACCTGAGCCTGACCTCCGAGCAACCCTACAAGGCGGATATCTGGTACTGGAAGTCATATCGCACCGGCCATGCCGGGTATGCCGACGATAAATACCAGATCTATAGCGATCTGCCCCTGCCAGAGGGTAAGCGACTGCTCTCCGGGCAAGGGAGTACCTTCTATCTGATACGCAAGGGTGATGCGGGTCAAAGCGCTTACCAAGGCGCCAGCCCCATCGAATACCAGGGAGAAGAGACGCCGGCTTACAAGCTCCGTGAACCATCGGGCAGCCGGGCGGACATCCGGGCAAAGGGCCAATGGGACAGCGGCTACTGGAGCGTTGAATTCTCCCGCAAGCTGGTAACCGGGCATGCCGACGATGTCGCATTGGAAGCGGGACGCAGCTACCGGTTCGGTGTATCGCGCTATGAGATTGCCGGGCGCAGGGCGGAGCCTGATATCGAGATTCCGTTATTCGGCGTGGGGGATATCGGCGAAAACCTGACGCTGCAATTCAGGTAAACCGGTTCGACGTATCGCGCTATGTCTGTCAAGCTCCTGCTGAACCTGGGTATCCTGGTCCTGGTTCTCATCCTGTTGCTAATCTCCGTACCCGCTTATCGGCATGGTGAACGAGCGTTTAACTATCTCGATACGGTTACCGGGATCCAACAAAGAGCGCAATACAATTTGGTCGCAATCAACCATTCTCTGGAAAGAGCCGACCACAGGTTGGAACTGTTTTTTCATCAGCTCCGTGCCAAGAAGGATGAAGTGCTGGAACCTCTGGAGCGCCTGGCGCCGATATCACAAAGGCTGGACGAACTGGCGGATGGTGACGCGGGGCAATTTGCGGAGGAGGTGGCTGAACTCGGTAAACTAATCCGGAATATTATCGATACACCATCCTTGGAACCCGACGCAAAAACCACTGAAGAGGCTCGGGAGCGGATTCAGACATCACTGTTCCGGCTACGCGGGCTTCTGAGCGGCCACTACGGGAGCTTGGGGCAGGCGAAAGAGGAGCAGGCACTACCTAAGACCTTAAAGGTAGCGAGAAACCTGGTTATCGGTATTGAGATCCGCCTGAACCGGTATATGGAACAAAAGGTCGTACAGGTGAGCGACCTCATTGAGCCATTGAATGAAGCTCATCAGACTATCCAGCGGTTGCAAGAAATAATCGAGGTTGGCCGCGCGGATTTCGGCCATACACAAGGTGCCTCCGTACAGCTGCTGGGCTCGTTGAATGAACTGATCCGTACTATCCAGCGCTTGCAGGGCTCGATCCGCTTCTATGCCCAGGAAGAAGGGAAAATGGACCCTTCGGCGGATCAGTTGATGAACCTGCAACAACTTATCCTGACCCTGAGAGACAGGGTTGGAGACTTACTTAACGAAACCAATCAACTGCTCAACGCCCATATCCAGCATGATCAGGAGGCCTTCCTGGCGGACATCCGTCGAAGCCAGTCCTTGTTCCTGATATTTGCCCTGGCAGGTCTGTTGATTGCGGCCATCGTCGGTGTCAAGCTCAGCCAAATAGTGGGGCGGTCGGTAGAGAGGCTGGTGGAAGGCGTAAGTCGTTTCTCCGACGGTGATCTTGAACACCGTATCCAATTCGAGCAGCGGAATGAATTCTGGCAGATTGCGGATGCCTTCAACCGGATGGCCACGACCCTCAAGCAGAAGGATGATGAACTGCGGCATAATCTGGCCCTGCTCGATACGGCCAATCAGGAGATAATCGAGACCAACCAGATGTTGGAAGCCAAGGTCATGGAGCGCACCGCGGAACTGCAACGGGCCATGCAGCTCGCCCAGCAGGCCAACCAGGCCAAAAGCGAATTCCTGGCCAACATGTCCCACGAGTTGCGCACGCCCATGCACGCCATCCTGAGCTTCGCCAAACTGGGCGAGAAGAAAATAGCTACCGCTCCCCAGGAAAAGCTTAAAACCTATTTTTCCAACATCGATGAGAGTGGCCAACGGCTCCTCAGCCTGCTCAATGACCTGCTGGATCTTGCCAAACTGGAGGCCGGCCGGATGCAGCTGGAGCTGGGCAGACACGACCTGAAAACGGTGGTGGAGATGGGCGTGACGGAACTCAGCGGGCTGGCGATGCAGAAGTCACTGAAGCTGGAAATGCTGTCCGGGGAGATGGATACAGTGGCGGAGTTTGATCCTGAAAAGATGCTCCAGGTAGTGCTTAACCTGCTCTCCAATGCCATCAAGTTCACCCCGGAAGGAAAGGGCATCTGGGTCTCTTTCGCTGAGGCCAGTCTACCTGAGGGGCGGCGTCGCACCGATAACGGCAGAGTGCCCTCACTCTCTCTCACCGTCAGTGATCAAGGGATAGGCATTCCAGAGGACGAGCTGGAGACGGTATTCGATAAGTTCGTGCAATCGAGCAAGACCCGGTCAGGTGCGGGCGGTACGGGATTGGGACTGGCGATCTGCAAAGAGATCATCGAAGGACATAACGGGAAGATTCAGGCAACAAACAAACCGGAAGGTGGGGCGGTCTTTACCTTTGCCATCCCTCGTTGCGCTAGCGTTTCGAGTGGCTGAGGAAGCCGTAGCTCCATTCGGTCTCAAGCCCCAAAGCTTTCCAGCAGAAAATCCACCAGCAGGCGAATCTTCGAAGGCAGGAAATGGCGCGAGGCCCAGACCGCGTACAGGCCATAGTCCGCCGGTTCATAGTCAACCAAAATGCGTTCGAGTCGCCCCTCCGCCAGCGCATCCTCGGCGAGAAAATCCGGCAACAGCACTATGCCCTGCCCGCGGATGGCGGCGTCCCGCAGCACATCGCCATTGTTGGCGGAGAGGGGGCCGCTGACCGCCACCGTCTCCGGACCATCCGGACCTGTCAGGGTCCACTCCTCCCGCGGCATGATGTTGTTGTAGTGCAGGCAGGCGTGGTGGGTCAGATCGCCGGGCGTTTGCGGTACCCCATGCTGGGCCAGATAGTCGGCGGAGGCGTAGAAATAGCGGCGGACACTGGCCAGGCGGCGTGCCACCAGAGTAGATTCCTTCAGCTCCCCGATACGGATCGCCAGATCCAGTCCCTCGGAGACGATGTCCCGATAGCCATCATCCAGCAGCAGCACGATCCGCAGCTGGGGATGTCGTTGCATGAACGCTGACAGCATTGGGCCGAGACGGCGGATACCGAAGGACAGGGGGGCGGTGATCCGTAGGGTGCCGGTAGGGTCGGCGGTCTCTCCCGCCGCCCTGGCGTCGGCCTCTTCCAGGGCCCGCAGGATATCCACCAGATCCCGGTAGTAGCGCTCGCCGGCTTCGGTCAGGCTCATGGTCCGGGTCGTCCGGTTCAGCAGTCGGGTACCCAGGCGTCTCTCCAGGGCGGCCACCCGCCGGCTGACCGCGGCCGTGGTGCTGTCCAGGAGTTCGGCGGCCCGGCTGAACCCGCCGGTTTCCACCACGGTGACGAAGCTGCGCAGGGCTGTGATCTCTGTTTGTTGCATTTGAGGTAAGAATGTTTTGCTTTCGAGACTGTTTATCAAATATTAGTAGGGAGCTAACTTATTGCTATAGGCAGGCTGTGAACGGGAGAGGGTTAGCGTGAGAATGATGAACAGCAGCGAGGATTATGGCCTGGTGGCGATCCTGCTGCATTGGCTGGTTGCCCTGGCGCTGATCGGGCTGTTCGGCCTGGGTCTGTGGATGGTGGAGCTCAGCTACTACGATGCCTGGTACCGGCAGGCTCCCGCCGTCCACAAGGGCATGGGCATCCTGTTGTGCCTGGTGATGTTGTTGCGGTTGGGGTGGCGCCTTGTGAATGTCGTCCCCAAGGATGAGCCGGATCTGTCACGACTGGAGCGCCGGTCGGCCCATCTGGTCCACTGGCTGCTCTATCTGCTGCCATTTGCCGTGATGATAAGCGGTTACCTGATTTCGACCGCGGATGGGAGACCGATCGAGGTGTTCGGACTGTTTTCCGTTCCCGCGCTGGTCTCGGATATTCCCAACCAGGAGGATCTGGCCGGCAGGGTCCACCTGATCCTGGCGATAAGCCTGATCGGCCTGGCGTCGCTGCATGCCCTGGCTGCCCTGAAGCACCATTTTATCGATCGCAATCGGACCCTGTTGAAGATGCTGGGGCTGCCGATGCGCCATCAACAACCCTGAGAGGAGTTATCCATGAAGATCAAAGCCATCTTTATCACCAGCCTGGCCTTGGCCCTGGCGTTGCCGTTGCCGCTATCCGCCGAGAAATATCTGATCGACACCCAGGGTGCCCACGCCTTCATCCAGTTCCGCATCCAGCATCTGGGATTCAGTTGGCTCTCCGGTCGTTTCAACAGCTTCAATGGCAGTTTCGAGTACGATGAAAAGCAGCCTGCCGCCGCCAAGGTCCAGGTGGAGATCGATACCGCCAGTATCGATTCCAACCATGCGGAGCGGGACAAGCATCTGCGGAGTGATGAGTTCCTCGACGTGGCGAAGTTTCCCAAGGCCCGCTTTGAGAGCACCAGGTTCACGGAGCATGGAGATGGCAGCGCCACCCTGGACGGCAGGCTGACCCTGCATGGGGTGACCCGTCCCGTCCGCATCGCCGTCGAGCACATCGGTCATGGTCCAGACCCCTGGGGCGGCTATCGACGGGGATTCGAGGGGACTACCCGGCTTGCGCTGGCGGACTACGGCATCAACTATAACCTGGGTCCCAAATCCAAGGCGTTGGAGCTGAAGCTGTCGCTCGAGGGCGTGCGTCAGGAGTAACCGCTAACTCACCGGCAGATTCAGACGGGAGGGGAGCATGCGCAACAACAGTGAAGGAGAGTGCCCCTCGGGCCGCTGTTGGAATTCCTTCAACCTCACGACCGCTAGATGTGGAGGAGGAGAAGATGCTGCAGTTAAGACCTGCTCACGAACGGGGACATACCCGATATGCATGGCTGAACAGCTACCACAGTTTCTCGTTCGGCGACTATTTCGATCCGCGGCAGATGGGGGTATCCAACCTGCGGGTCATCAACGACGATATCATCGCCCCGGCCGGCGGTTTCCCCACGCACGGACATCGGGACATGGAGATCGTCACCTATGTACTCTCCGGCGCATTGCAGCACAAGGACAGCATGGGCAACGGCTCGTTGATTCGACCCGGAGACGTTCAGCGGATGAGTGCCGGCAGCGGGATTCGTCACAGTGAGTTCAACGCCTCGCAGAAGGAACCGGTACACCTCCTGCAGATCTGGCTGCAGCCAAACCGTCGGGGAGTGAAGCCAGGCTATGCGCAACGTCACTTTCCAGTGGTAGAGCGGCAGGGCAGGCTGTACCTGCTGGTCTCGCCGGATGGTCGAGACGGTTCCATCAGTACCCAGCAGGATGCCTGTCTCTACACCACGATTCTGGATAAAGGGGAAGCTGTTGATCATCCTTTGACGCCGGATCGGCAGGTCTATCTGCATCTGGCCAGCGGGTCGGTCCAGGCCAATGGAGAAAGACTGAGCGCTGGCGACGGTGCGCTCATCAAAGGAGAGGACTCGGTGGTAATAGCGGGTTTGACTCGCAGCGAACTCCTGCTTTTCGATCTGTGAGCTGTTTTGATCTTTCCGAAAGCCATCGATCGCCTTGATGATGAACGGCGGCAGATTGATATCCCGGATCAGCACCGCCTGCACTTCGATGCCTTTGGGGGGCAGGTGCTCCAATGAGATATCAAGCGGAGAGGGAGATAGCGTTTCCTGATTACCCCTGATACTCAGCTACTCTGACGGCTGAGATTGTCCATAAGTACCGGGCGTATCTGGGGCGCGGTTGCAGGACACGCAGTGAATA
>JBDLIF010000061.1:0-10180 GCA_039714955.1 Pseudomonadota bacterium
GCGCTTCATCCATGAAGCAGCACAGTGATTGAAAACAAGGGTGCGCTATCAAGTAACCGTCGTTATTAAAACGACGTAGTGACGTCAGGGAATAGTATTGTTTATTGACAGGAGTCGGCTAATGGGTGGCCCCTTTAACTATTCAAAGACGAAATAGAGGACAACCTGAAACGCCGTGTCGGGTGAGGCCAGCGAAGATTGGCAGACCGAGGAAACCTGTTGATGACGAATCGAAACAGAAAAGTTTATCCCAGATGACCATGACAACGCGGTGATTCATCATCGTACCAGTTATAGCTTCAGTGTAAAAAGATAATGGCTGTTGCCATAAAAAGTCCCATCCAATGGTGCAAACATCGCTTTGCAGAGCAAGAAGTAATCATTCCAGTATTTGATCGCATCAAGAGAAAAATTATTATCGTACAGCCTGGGGATGCTTTTCCAATAACGGTGATGCCAGTCATCCAGAGTACGCCAGTAATTCTTGCCATTCACAAACCAGGTGTCTGCCAGATCTAAATGTTCTGTATGTCGGCTGAACTCATCGCGAGGCCATATGCGGCCACCCGGGAAATATTTACCAATAATGGTTTTTTCATGCAGTTTCACCTGTGGTGTTGTTACCTGAGATGTGATGAAGTGGTGAAAGGTGCGCCCGTTGTGTTTAAGCAATTTTGCTATCAGTTCAAGCGTGGTCTTCATATTCAGCACCTGTTCGAAAACTCCTATGGAGATGACGAGGTCGTACTGTGCCATACCAAGTTTTTCGGTTATCGATTCATCAAATACATCGTCCATTAAAGTGAAGCCGTGGCTTAATGGGTGAGATGGGTCCTGCATTTTTTCTTTAAGATACTTGATTTGCACTTTACTGGGAGTGATGCCAGTTACCTGTATATCGGGATACTCTTCCAGCAAAAATGTTTCAAGAGAGCCAAAACCACAGCCGATATTCAGTATTTTTTCTTCGCCTTTGATTCGAGCGCGTTGAGCTATCAGTCTGAACTTCTGATTTTGTGCTTCTTCAAGTGAAATATCATCATCACCTGCTTCACCGTAGTACGCCATCGTATAGGCACGGTATCGTGTGTCCAGAAAACCCATAAACAACTCTACGCTCTCATCATAATGTGTTTTCATAAGGTCCTCGGTCTGATCCATAATCGGGCCTTTATCCGTTGACACGCCTGTTGATTCAAGTGTGACAGGATTTTTCAGGTAACTTGTATATTCCTTTTCTAAATAACGAGTCAGGCTTTTCTCCTGCTGCATCAGTGTGCTACTGTCAGGGCTGAATATTTCCGCCTCAGCCAGTAATTTCTCCAGCTTATTATTTAGTGGTTGCATTCGAAAATAATCCTCGCTAGGTATTCAACGCGGCAAAAATAATTAATTAATCCTTTTTGAAGGATGCAGTGATACTCCATCGTTATGTATTAACTACGGCCAAAGGAGCAAGGCTCAAATATGTTTCGATTAATACTCCATCGATTCATAATATGTTCGTATACTCGAGCCAAGACCCTTTAACTAATCCTTATTCGTTATGCGATGTTTGTTTTGCTGTTGAACTCATATTGCTGCGCCTTCTTCATCTAGGAAGTGGAATTTTCCTTTCTTAGATTTTTCCCAATGCTCAATCTCTACCCTAAGTATTTTCATTGTAAGCCCTAGGGCTTGTAACGAATCTATTCCTATCATGCCGAATACTTTTTTATGACTTTTAGTGCTTAACTCATATGGACAGCACCAGTCTAGTTCTTTACTGTGCTCGAAGGGCTTGCCAATTTTAAGAAATGCTTTTTCTTTCCTTCCATCACTATAAATGAATTCCATTTCTCTAATGGCAATAACTTCACCAACAGATTTAATATCAAGCATGCCTCATTCCTATTTGCGCATAACGTTTAAGCTCACCCGACCAAAACTGCGCAGCAGTTTTTGGTCGGGTGGAGCGCATTGTTATGACTTGCCAGCATTGTCTTCGATAAGGGCCATTAACTCGCCCATTCCCTCGTAACCAGTTAGATTAATTTTGCTTCCTTTTCTAGTTTTGTCTTCGATTGTAATTGATTCAGGGATCCCAGCTTTACTATTTTTGATTTTGAATGATAGTGAGGGCCACGGATATAGCACACTTCCTTTGATCCCGGCGCCTCGGAAAGAGAGTCCTGTTTCCGATATAGCAATGTTAAGTGAATCAATTGTTTTTTTAGTAGAAGGAATGTGGGCAAACTCGAATATTCTTTCAGCAAGCACAAGAGCACCAATAACCAAGGTAATCCATGACTCGTAATAGAACCAAGCTACAACACACAGGGCCAAAATGATCGCAGCAAAGATAGTCCGTCGTCGGATTGCCGGTATGATCTTGGTTTCAAACCAATCAGATTGTGTGTGATATACCTTTTCCATTCTTTTTAGTCATAACTATATATCCACCCCGGATTTGGGGTGTTATAACACGCCAAATTTGGGGTATAACCCCACGCTTCTGTTTTTAATGTTTTGATTTTCATAGTGGCGGTTGTTTAAAAACGACTCATATTCAAAGGTGGATTATGCCACGACACGAGCGCGAAAAACTATTTGACCAGATAGGTGCGGCAATCCAGGTTCGCCATTATTCGATCCGGACTGAAAAGTCTTACTCTGAATCACTTTCACTCGTTTGTTAATAGATCATCCGGGCGCGGCGGCATACCCCGCCCCGGCATTTCCTTGATGTAGACATCCTGCTGTGGGTAGGGGATGCTGATCCCGGCCTCTTTCAGGCCATCCCAGATGGCGAACAACACCTTGGACTTCACCTCCAGCCGGCTGAACTGTCTTACATCCAGGTAGTAGTGGATCCTGAAATCCACGGATGAGGCGCCGAACTCGTGCAGCCAGATATGCGGCGGCGGATCGAGGGAGACCTCCGGCTGCATGGTGACCGCCTCTTCGATCACCGCCTGGGCCTGGTGCGGGTCATCCTGGTAGTGGACGCCGATGAACAGCACCGTGCGCACCACACTGTTGGATCGAGTCCAGTTGATGAAGGCGTTGCTGACCAGATCCGCGTTGGGAATGATCACATCCTGGTTGTCCCAGGTGGTCAAGGTGACCGAGCGCATGCCGATCTCCGAGACCTCCCCCTCCTTGTCGCCGATGGTGACCCAGTCCTTCGATCGAACGGGACGCTCGGCAAGCAGGATGATGCCGCTGATAAGGTTGTTGGCGATGTTCTGCAGACCGAAACCTATACCCACACCCAGGGCACCGGCGAACACGGTCAGACTGGTGAGATCGATACCGATGATATTCATCGCCACCAGCAGGCCAATCACCACCACTGCATACTGGGTAAATACAGAGAGGCTGTTACGTAATCCCAGGTCCCTGATATTGCCGTATAGCCAGCTGAAGGTAATCTCGCGCACCCAACGTCCGATATAGAACACCAGGACAATCAGCAACAGGGAGCCCAGCAAACCGCGGCTGTTGACCGAGGTTTTGCCGATGCTGAAGAGGGGTTGACCCAGCCATCCCTTGATGTCGATGCCGGTGGTCGGATCACCCACGAACAGGCGATAGAGAAGATACACCACCAGAAGAAACAACAGCAGACGGATCAGAAAATGGATGGGTTCCACCAGGCTCTTCACCCAGAAGGCGCTGTGTTTCGAGCGTTGCTTAAGGGTGACTTCGACCGTGTTGGCCAGATCCATGACCAGGCCACGGACGATCGACCAGCCAGCCATGATGCCGATCAATAACACCAGATAGCCCGCCACATACCAGGCCAGATTGACATAACCTACGATACCCAGCACCGTGGCGCTCATGATGGCCAGCGGGACCACCAACCCGGCCAGCCCCAGCAGCCGGACCCAGTAGACACTGCCACTCTTGCTGAACATCTCCATCAGCAGGGTACGGATACGTAATGTCAGATAGGCGGGCGGCAGCAGCAACACCATGAACAGGCGGTCGAACAGATCCCGCAGCGAAGTCGAGAGAAAACCCAGGTGGGCCATGGTGAAATCCAGGCTGGCCAGGGCAACGACTATGCTATAGATGACGATCAGCCGGTGTAGTCCAGGTTGTCTTGCCGGCAGCCCAACAGGTGAATTCAGTACCCAGCGACTGAGACCGATGGTTACACGCGCCCCCAGCCAGGCCCCCACCAGGGCACCCATCACCACCAGACCCGGTGGCACGATATCCAGCAGCCAGCCGGCGTTGATCAGCAGGCCCCCTATCAACAGGCTGAAACGGTTGTCTCTGAGCAGTGCCTTACCAACCAGTGTGGCCTTATGGGCAAAGTTATAATCCGCATCGGACGGCTTGATTTTCGACAGGCGCCCCAGACCCAGACAGACAGCAATCCATAACAGTTCCAGCGGGAGCAGGAGTGTCCAGGTTCCCAACTCCGCCTGTTGCATGGCGGTCCAGAAGGCAAACAGGGTATTGCGTCCAATCTGTGCGGCAATGCCTGGCATTGACATCAACTCGTCCAACAGAGGCTGCCATTCGCTGACGCTACGCGGTACCCGATGCCGCTCAGTCAAACCCTCTTTCTTCTGTTCAAGGTAGGATGACTCGGTCTCCGCGACATGTTCCCCCACCCTATCGGAAAGTCTGCTGATATCATCCGCCTGCTCGGTCAGTCTTTTGAACAGTTGCAAAAAGATCGTCTGGGCCTGGCGATACTCCTGTTGATGTTCGTTATCGATCAGACTGCGCTTGTCGATGACCTCCTGACGCTGCTGCAACAGGGTACGTTTACTGTTCAGCAGACCCCCCAGGGAGCTGAGCTGGTTCCTCATTTTCTCCAACTCAGTTACCTTCTTCTTCAAGGCCCTGAGCTCGAGAGGAAATTCCACTGTATCGGTCGTAATCTTCTCCAGCTGAGCCCTGGCATGCGCCCACTTAAGTCGATTGCCCAGCAGAAAGATCGACTCTTCGGCCTCCAGCAGCTTCATCCCCAGGAGATCGAGCCTGGCCAGGTGGGTGGCCGGATTCTCCCTGAGCTGAGTCAGTTGGCTGCGCAGATCGATAGCCTTGTTCTGCCAGCTGCTCTGCTCCGCATTCAGTTCTTGCTCCAGCTCCTCCAGGGATTGTTGGCGGGCCTTTTCCTGTTGCCCCTGGAAGGTCTCATTCAACTCTCTGAGCCACTGCTCCGCCAATGCCAGGCGCTCCTGGGCCAGTTCCTTCCGCCGCGCATGTTGTTCGGCTTGTTTCTGTTCCAGCTCAAGCAGCTGCTGTTTCTCCGCCAGTACCTCCTCGGTCTTAGTCAGCAGCTCTTTATCGCCAGAGCTCTCCGAGGCCGCTGTCAAGACCTGGATCTGATCCTTCAACAGCTGGATGGCGATTGAGAGTTCCTTGCGGGTCTGCGCCGCGGCGGCGATGTCCAGGTCGATGGATTCGAGGGCAACCTTACGAGTTTCCACGGCCAGCTGGACCTGTTCCACTTCAATCTGGGTAAGCGTGCGGGTGAGCAGATCAGCGGAACGATTCGGCTCCTGTACCCGCCAGGCAGTCACCTCCTGTTCCTGCTTGGCCAGATCGGCGGCCCCTTCATCCAACAGTTTCTGCCGGCTGGCAACAATGTCACTGACCTGCCCGCTCTCGGTCGTGGACTCGGACCACAGCAGCCCCGGCATCAATAAGGCCAACAGAAACAATGCCATGCCAATCCGCCGGTTTATACCTAATGCATTCATAGCTCACTCAATAGTTTGGTACATAGCGAGTTGGATCCTCCACACCGGCCTCCATGAAACCCTTGGCGCGCAGCCGGCATGAGTCACAAACACCACAGGCCAGGCCGTCGTCATTCGCCTGGTAGCAGGAGACAGTCAGACCATAGTCCACCCCCAATGCCAATCCCTGTTGAATGATCTCCGCCTTAGTCAGATCGATCAGTGGGGTATCGACAGTGAAACCGTCACCTTCGACCCCGGCCTTGGTAGCCAGATTGGCAAGCGTTTCGAACGCCCGGATGAATTCAGGCCGGCAGTCAGGATAACCGGAGTAGTCGACCGCATTGACGCCGATAAAGAGATGGCGGGCGCCGAGCACCTCGGCCCAGCCCATCGCCAGGGAGAGAAACAGGGTATTGCGGGCCGGCACATAGGTGACGGGTATCCCCTCCCCCAGTTCCGTCGGGACCTGAATCGAGACATCGGTGAGCGCGGAACCCCCGATGGACTCCAGACCGATACGGATCACCTTGTGCTGCATAACCCCCATGGCCTGCGCCACCCGTCTGGCGGCATTCAGCTCCGCCAGATGGCGTTGCCCATACTCCATGCTGAGGGCGTAACAGGCATAGCCCTGCTGCTGGGCGATCGCCAGGGCGGTGGCGGAATCGAGTCCACCGGAAAGCAGTATGACAGCCTTATCTTGCATAATTTTTATTTTCCCGGTTGATCACCCCAAAGCAGCTTATGTAACTGCATTTGAAAGCGTACCGGCAGATTATCCCGTACAATCCACTCCGCCAGCAGGGCTGGATTCAGTCTCTCATGTACCGGCGCAAAGAACACCTCACAGCGGGCGGCGAGATCCTGTTCCGTCAACCGCTCCCGGCTCCAGCGATAGTCGGCCTCGTCGCAGATAACGAATTTCACCTGATCATGGGGGGTGAGTCGGTCGATATTCGCCGCCAGGTTGCGCGCCACTTCACCCGAGCCTGGGGTCTTGATATCCATCACCCGGGAGACCCGGGAATCCACTCCGGAGATGTCTATCGCGCCACTTGTCTCCAGCGAGACCTGATAGCCCAGCTCACACAGAGCGGTCAGCAGCTCAAGACAGGCCTTCTGCGCCAGTGGCTCGCCGCCGGTAACACACACATGGCGTGGCGCGAAGCCGGCAACCTGCTGGAGGATCCGTGGCAGTTCCAGCCACTCCCCCCCACTGAAGGCATATTCGGTATCGCAATAGGCGCAGCGCAGGGGACAGCCGGTCAGACGGATGAATACCGTCGGGCAACCGGCGCTGCGGCCCTCCCCCTGCAGGGAATGGAAGATTTCTGTAATACGCAGTCGGGACATGAATTCAACGGCGGCACCCCATCAATGGCCCTCTTTGTCCATCCGCTCCAAGCGTTTGACCGCAAGACGGGCCTCGGTGCCACCCGCATGCTCCTGTTGCAAGCGCTTGAACAACTCGCGGGCCTGCGACCAGTTGCGCTTTTCATATTGGATATAGCCACTCTTCAGCAGTGCCCCGGGCACTTTTGAACTGTCGGGATAACCCTCCACCACCTTACTGAACTCAGCCAGGGCGGTATCGAAATCCCGGCTGACATAACTGGCCTCGCCCAGCCAGTATTGGGCATTGTCCTCGTACTGGCCACCGGGATAGCGCTCCAGAAAACCCCGGAATGCGCTGATCGACTCCTTATAACGCCCCTGCTTGAGCAGATTGAAGGCCTTCTGGTAGGCCGCGGACTCCTGTTTGGGATCTGGCGGTTGGCTGACTGCCGCGGCCTGCACTGGGGCGGGCTGGGGCTGGGGTTCGGGTGTCAGGGAACCGGCCTCACTGGACGGCGGAGTCGGCCCTGCTGATGTAGCGGAGCCCGTGGTGGCGGCCGGCCCCAGCTGCATCCTGGAGAGACGCTGATCGATATCGAGATAGAGATCCCGCTGGCGTTTATTCAATGCATCCAGGGTGTGATTCTGCAACTCCACTTCACCCCGCAGTTGCTGAACCTCCTGCTGGAGTTGCTGCAGCTGCAGGATGATGTCAGACAGACTCTGGTTGCGCAGGATACGCTCCAGCCGCTCCAGGCGCTGTTCCATTGTCAGGGATTTCTCCGCTGCGGATAGCGCCCCGACCATGCCCAGGGAGCCCATGGCCAGGAGTATCGCCGCGAATAAGCTGTAGGGGATCTTCATCATCGACATCCAATCAGTAAACCAGTTCCACGCGGCGATTCAGCGCCCATGCCTCTTCATTGTGTTCGTAGGAAGCCGCCCGCTCCTCGCCATAACTGACCATGATCATCTGGCCGTCGGCCACCCCCTCGGCCATCAGCAGACTGCGTATCGAGTTGGCGCGGCTCTCACCCAGCCCAAGATTGTATTCCCGGGTGCCCCGCTCGTCGGCATGCCCCTCAATCCGTACGACGACCTGTGGATTGACGGCCAGGTACTCCGCATGGGCACGCACCACATCGCGGTAATCCATCCGGATGGTACTCTGATCGTAATCAAAATAGATGACCCGGGTGGCCAACGGACTGTTGGGATCTTCCAAGGGGTCTCCGTACCACTCCGCACCCTGACTCGCGGCCGAGGTCATGGCTGAGTCATATCCTTCACCGCCTGCCTCGCTGCTAGTGGCGCCGGTTGACTGCTCAGAAACCTCCGCACCAGCGTCCCGGGCGGGCTTTGAGGTACAACCGGCCAGCAGTACCAGGGAAAGGATCAGCGGGATCCAACGGATTATTAGGTTGTTCATTGGGATATCTCCTTCGATATCAGAGCGATTATTTCTCAAAAGGCGACCAGATGGGCTCACGCACATCACCCTCCTGCAGGGCCAGGCGTTGCCGAACCCGGCCATCGACCGAAACCGCCGCGAGCACACCACGGTGACCGGCCTTGGAGGCATAAATTATCATGCTGCTGTTGGGTGCAAAACTGGGGGACTCATCCAGATTGCCCCGGCTCAACACCTGCATAACACCGGACTCGAGATCCTGTACCGCGATCCGGTAGTTTCCCTCTTCGCGGGTCACCAGGGTCAACGACTTGCCATCCGGCGCATAGGAGGCACGGGCATTATAGCTGTTTTGAAAGGTGATCCGCTCCGCCTTGCCACCATACGACGGCGTGCGGTAGATCTGCGGTTTGCCACCACGATCCGAGGTAAACACGATATAGCGCCCATCCGGCGACCAGGCGGGTTCGGTGTCGATGGCATAGTGGCGGGTAATGGGTTTCAAGCTGCCGCTGGCCAGATCATATACATGGATGTCCAGATTTCCATCCTTTGAAAGCGCCATGGCCAGCTTGCGCCCGTCCGGCGACCAGGCCGGGGCGCCATTGATGCCTTTGTAGGAGGTCAGCTTCTGGCGACGGCCGGTAAATACCTCCTGTATGTAGATCGCCGATTGCCCCTCCTCGAAAGAGACATAGGCAATCTTGCGGCCATCCGGCGACCAGGCTGGCGAGATCAGGGGTTCGCTGGAGCTCACGATGGTCTGGGGATTATGGCCATCCGCATCCGCAATGCGCAGATCAATGCGCGGTTCACCCTGCCCCCCAGGCTCATTCACCGAAGTGATATAGGCCACGCGGGTGGCGAAAGCACCCGGTATCCCAAGCAGCTTTTCATGGATCAGGTCGGCAATGCGATGTGCCGTGGTACGCAGGTTGGGTCCGGTGGTGGGTATGTTGTAACCGGTCAACTGTTCTCCCCGATAGACGTCGAACAGCTGAAAGCGCACGATGTAACCACTGACCCCGTTGGGTTGCACCTGCCCGACCACCAGGTTATCCACCCCCAGCCCACGCCAGTCACGGAATTCCACCTCGTCACCCGTGGTGGGCCGGGCCAGCATATCGACCTGGGGCAGGGTCTTGAAGCGGCCACTGCGGTGCAGATCCGCACCGATGATCTCCGCAACATCTTCAAGCGGCCGCTCTTTTCCCTGCCAGCCAAACGGCACTACGGCAATCGGCAGCGCCCCCTCCACACCTTCGGTAATCTCAATGGTCAGATCCGCCCTGGCGGCGTGTTGCCATGTGAGCAAAACCATCACGAATAAAATCAACTGCTTCATCAAGTTATCATGTCTCATTGGGTTTAAAGTTGAGCCTCAAGGTCCGGAACGACTCGAACAGGTTGCCACTGGGCACCGGCAGTGGAGCCGCCTTATACACCGCCGTCTCCACGGAACGGTCGAACGCCCCATTGCCGCTGCTCTTGATGATACTGACGCCGCCGGGGACCACATCCCCACCCGGGATCAGTCGCACCTGCACGATGCAGGAGAGATCCTTGCCTGCATTCGAAGGGCGTAACCAGCTGCGCTCGACCTGCTGTTTGATCACCATCACATAGCGGTCGATTTCCCGGGCATTCTGCTCCGCCGCCAGCTGGTCCTGCAAGGCCTTTTCTCGTGCCGCCTGAGCCGCCGCCGCGGCCTTGCGTTTGGCTTCCGCCTCGCGCTTGGCTTCTG
>JBDLIF010000062.1:0-10130 GCA_039714955.1 Pseudomonadota bacterium
CCGTGCTGCTGTGGCGATAATGTTCAACAAGAGGTTACAAAAGTCAAAGAGCGTGAGTACGTCAAACTGGGCACTGCCACTGTTAAAACCAAATCAACAGCTTTATGCGGCAAATGATGCTTATGCGGCACTAAAAATACTCCAGGCGCTGAAGAAACCAGAGGCTGAGCTACCTATCTCAGGCCTAACCCTTCCATCGAGCGGATCCGCAATAACGATCCCGTTGCGGTGAGCACATGTCAAACGTACGGACAAGCAAATCGTATCCGGTCAATGAATCAGAATAGCGAGCGTTGTCCAGAAAACGATCTCTCAGGTGGCCTATGCGAAGTACGCTAAATCTATGCTTATAAGCCAGGTGGTGGCTGGTGTATTTTCTCTGGTCTTCCTCGGTATTTTAATCAACTGATCCAATATAGGATTCTTAAATGATAGCCAGAGTTTGAAATCGCTGATTTCATTCGCCATACTATGGTCATGCACAGCACATGACCACTATGGAGGTATGATATGGCAGCTGCAACAGAGCGGGTTCCGGTGTTAATGACACCGGCAGAGAAGAAGCGAGTGGTTTCCAAGGCCAATAAGGCCGGGCTGACCACGGGTGAGTATATGCGTCGGGCGGCAGAAGGATACCGACCCGCTGACGATGACAAAGCGCTGGAGGCCATGATCAATGAAATGAACAAAGCGACCAAAAGCGCGGAGAAAGCTATCGACGACGCATTGGCGTTTGTCGCAGCGTCCAACAAGCGGATCGTAGAAATGGAAACTAAAGCAAAAAGTAAGGCATCCTGATGGGGATTACCGACAAGATGTGGGATGGGATAACCCACGTCATCCGTATGGATGCCAAAGTGGAAGGTTTGGCTGCGACTATTAAGGATCAGCAAGCGCGGATCGAGGATTTGACGGGGCGGGTTATTCGCCTGGAAACGGCGCTGGAGATTGCCTTGGCAGCTCAGGGTATTAATGTCCCATCAAATCGAATCGAGAAGAAATAGAACAATACAAGCGAATTGTGTCTGTTGTTTGAATCAAACTAGCGTATGTTGATGCGGGTGCGATATTTGACATCATGGCGTTCATGGTTGTAGCGCGCGGATTACAGTGCTAGAATGCGCGCTCTTTAACGGCGGAGCTCCCTTTTTTAGGTTGAGTGCGCCCTTGGAACAGCGGTGATGTTTTTTGCAGTAACCAGTCTGCTGAGTTGGTTGCCTGCCCCCGCCGCCAATTATAATAAAACCCCGTTAAGCGGGGTTTTTTTGTTTTCGGAGCTCTGCATTGTTTTTAGAAAACAATGAGATAGCCCAGAATTCTGTACTGTAGTCAAAGGCAGGGTTCGCCAAGGAGTTTCGGGATGTTATGGAATGGGCCATTGGCCCATTTTTTATTGCGGTGAAAAATGCGTTCTGCACCTGACAAACTGGTCCGCTTGCTACGTGATGAAGTCGAACTGCTCGGTTATGAGCTGGTCGGTGTCGAACTGATCGGGCAGGGCAAGGGGGACATGTTGCTGCGGATCTATATCGATCATGCAGACGGCATCAACATGGATGATTGTGTACAGGTCAGTCATCAGGTGAGTGGTGTTCTCGATGTGGAAGACCCGATTCGTGAACATTATCGCCTGGAGGTCTCCTCGCCGGGATTGGACAGGCCCCTGTTCGAGAAGGCGCATTTCGAACGATTCGAGGGACACAAGGCGCGCATAAAAACGCGCTCCAAGATCGACACCCGCCACCGCTTTACAGGTGTGCTGCAAGGCGTGGAAGAGGAGAGGGTTTTGCTAGAGGACGATGGGACGCTCTATCGTATTCCGCTAGATGAGATAGTTACAGCCCGTTTGATACCGGATTTCTGAATTGGGAAACGACAGATGAGTAAAGAGATTCTGCTGGTTGTCGACGCGGTTTCCAACGAAAAAGATGTTGAGAAACCAGTCATCTTCGAGGCCATCGAGGCAGCACTGGCCTCCGCGACGCGCAAGCGAAACGGTGACGATATTCTGGTCAGGGTCTCTATTGACCGGGAGACCGGAGACTACGAGACCTTCAGGCGCTGGGAGGTGGTCGAGAGTTATACGGAAGATGAACCGGATGCCCCATTGCGTCAGGTTATCCTGGAAGCGGCCCAAGTGGAGACCCCTGATATTGAGGTGGGTGGTTTTATCGAGGAGACCATCGAATCGATCGAGTTTGGGCGTATCGCCGCTCAGGCCGCAAAGCAGGTCATCGTACAAAAGGTGCGTGAGGCGGAGCGCGCCAAGGTGGTCGAGGCCTTCAGTGGACGCGAGGGTGAACTGGTTACCGGTGTGGTGAAACGTATCGACCGCGGCAACGTCTTTCTCGATCTGGGCGGCAACGCTGAGGCCTTCATCGGCCGTGAGCACATGATACCCAAGGATTCGGTGCGGGTCGGCGACCGCCTGCGCGGCTATCTGTATGAGATCCGCTCGGAACCCCGAGGACCTCAGCTGTTTATCAGCCGTACCATGCCGGAGCTGCTGGTCGAGTTGTTCAAGCTGGAGGTGCCTGAAGTCGGTGAGGGTCTGATCGACATCCGGGGCGCGGCGCGGGATCCCGGCCTGAGGGCCAAGATCGCGGTGAAGGCCCTCGATACACGCATCGATCCGGTGGGTGCCTGCGTTGGGATGCGCGGTTCCCGGGTGCAGGCGGTCTCCAATGAGCTGAATGGAGAACGAGTCGATATCATCCTGTGGAACGACAATCCCGCCCAGTTTGTGATCAACGCCATGTCGCCCGCTGATGTGGTTTCCATCGTGGTGGATGAAGATACCCATGCCATGGATGTTGCGGTGAGTGAAGAGAACCTCTCTCAGGCGATTGGTCGTGGGGGGCAGAATGTGCGTCTTGCCAGTCAGTTGACCGGTTGGGAGCTGAATGTCATGGATGAGGAGCAGGCCGCCGACAAGACCGAATCCGAATCCAGGGTGTTCATCGAAACCTTCATGGAACAACTGGATGTGGATGAGGACGTTGCCGTCATCCTGGTACAGGAGGGATTCGCCTCCATCGACGAGGTAGCCTATGTCCCCATCGAAGAGATGCTCGCCATCGAGGAGTTCGATGAAGATTTGGTACAGGAACTGCGTAATCGCGCCAAGGATGTGTTGCTGACCAAGGCTATCGCCAATGAAGAGGTCTTTAAGGAGCCGGCGCAGGATCTGCTGACGATGCAGGGCATGGATAAGGACCTGGCCTATCTCCTGGCGGGTAGAGGTGTGGTGACCATGGAGGATCTGGCGGAGCAG
The DNA here is from genome assembly GCA_039714955.1 of Pseudomonadota bacterium. GTDB lineage: Bacteria > Pseudomonadota > Gammaproteobacteria > Chromatiales > Chromatiaceae > JASJBU01. The sequence goes on from JBDLIF010000062.1 coordinate 3,275, forward strand.
TCCATCGATGACCTGATGGAGATCGATGACATGGACGAGGAACGTGCCGGCAAACTGATTATGACTGCACGGGCGCCCTGGTTCGAAGAGATGGAATAGGCTCGTGGACAGACCGAATAGATAATTAAAACTGTGAACAGATGGATAAGGCAAAGTCGAGAGGCCTGAACAAATGAGTGAAGTAACGGTATCGCAACTAGCAAAAGTCGTAGGCATTCCTGCCGATCGCCTGATGGATCAGTTGGCGGACGCCGGGATCCAGGCCAAAGACCCCGACGACACCATCACGGATGAAGAAAAAACCAAATTGCTTAACCATTTGCGTCAGAGTCATGGCAAGCAGCAGACGGCCAGCGCGGCTGCGCCCAAGAAGGTCACCCTGAGGCGTAAAACAGTGAGTGAACTACGTCAACCCACTGCGTCGGGGCGAAGCACGCTCAGCCGCTCATCCTCATCAACACCGGCGAAAACAGTCAGTGTGGAGGTGAGGAAAAAGCGCACCTACGTCAAACGTGCCGCGGTGGTGCGGGATGAGAGCCAGATAAAAGAGGCGGAAGAGGCACGTCTGGCGCTGGTGGAACAGGCCAGACAGCAGGCGGTCATCGAGGCTGAGGCCGAGGCACGCATATTGGCCGAACGTGTCAAGCGGGAAGCGGAAGAGGCATCAGTCCGTGAGGCAGAGGAGCAGACGCGCCTCAAGGTGGAAGAAGAGGCCAAGCGCCTTGCGGAGGAAGAGGCGGAGCAAAAGGCCAAGGAGGCGCAGGCGCAGCAGGAAAAACTTGCCAAACAGGAACAGGAAGCCTCGCGTGGCAAGAAGGCGCCGCGTAAAGAGAAGGAGGTCAAGGCCACTGAAGAAAAGAAGGGTCCCCGTCCTGGTCGTAAGGAGTTGCATGTCGCCAAAGACAAACGCGGTCGACGCAAGAAAAAGCCAAGCGGACGTCGAGTCGCGTCAGCTCAGGCGGCTGATGTTCAGCATGGCTTCCAAAAACCCACTGCCCCCGTAGTGCATGAGGTAAAGATTCCGGAAAGCATGACCGTGGCCGAGCTGGCCCAGCGCATGTCGATCAAGGCGGCGGAGGTGATCAAGGTGCTGATGAAAATGGGCATGATGGTCACCATCAACCAGCCACTGGACCGGGATACCGCAACCCTGGTAGTGGAGGAGATGGGACACACGCCCGTCATCCAGAAGGACGAGGATGTCGAGGCGGATCTGCTGAGCAGTGAAGACGAGGCCCAGTCCCAGGGCGAACAGGTTCAGCGTCCTCCGGTGGTCACCATCATGGGGCATGTGGATCATGGTAAGACTTCCCTGCTCGATTATATTCGGGCGAGTAAGGTGGCGGCCGGCGAGGCGGGCGGAATCACCCAGCACATCGGCGCCTATCATGTGGATACCGACAAGGGAACGGTCTCTTTTCTGGATACCCCGGGCCATGCGGCGTTTACCGCGATGCGTGCCCGTGGCGCCAAGGTAACCGATATCGTCATCCTGGTGGTGGCCGCGGATGATGGTGTAATGCCGCAGACCAAGGAGGCGATCCAACACGCCAAGGCGGCCGAAGTACCACTGATCGTCGCGATCAACAAGATCGACAAAGAGGACGCCAATCCGGATCGGGTCATCCAGGAGCTTTCCCATGAAGAGGTCATTCCAGAGGATTGGGGCGGTGACACTATGTTCGTGCGGGTCTCCGCCAAGACCGGCGAAGGTATAGATGCGCTGCTGGATGCCATTCTGCTGCAATCGGAAGTGCTGGAGTTGACTGCTGTGCAGAATGCCTCGGCCAACGGTTCCATTGTCGAATCCTCCCTGGACAAAGGGCGTGGCCCGGTCGCGACCGTGCTGGTTCGCTCCGGCACCCTGCATCGGGGCGATGTCATTGTCTCAGGAAAAGAGTTTGGCCGGGTGCGTGCCATGTTCGATGAAAACGGCCACTCAGTGAAGAGCGCGGGGCCCTCCATCCCGGTGGTGGTGCTGGGACTGTCTGGCACACCCGAGGCGGGTGATGACGTACGTGCCGTGGTGGATGAACGGCGTGCCCGTGAGCTGGCCAGTCTGCGCCAGGAGAAACATCGGGACATCCGGCTGGCGGCGCAGAAAGCGGCCAAACTGGATGAGATGTTTACCCAGATGAAGGAGGGCGGGACCCAGACCCTTAATATCATCGTCAAGGCCGATGTGCAGGGCAGTGTGGAAGCCCTCAAGGAGTCCCTGGTGAGGATCTCCACGGATGAGGTCAAGGTGCGGGTGGTGGCCTCCGGTGTGGGCGGGATCAACGAGTCGGATGCCAATCTGGCCGTTACCTCGAACGCCATCATCATCGGTTTCAACGTGCGTGGCGATGCCGGTGCCAGGCGGGTGGTGGAGGAGCAGGGCATCGACATGCGCTACTACAGCATCATCTACGAGATCATCGACGACGTGAAGAAGGCCATCTCCGGTATGCTCACTCCCGAGATCCGTGAGGAGATCATTGGTCTGGCTGAGGTGCGCGATGTCTTCCGGAACTCCAAGATCGGCGCCATTGCCGGCTGCATGGTGATTGAAGGTAACGTCAAGCGTAACAGTCCGATCCGTGTGCTGCGGGATAACGTGGTGATCTATGAAGGCGCGCTCGAATCCCTGCGGCGTTTCAAGGATGACGTCAATGAAGTCAAGAATGGCACTGAGTGCGGTATCGGCGTGAAGAACTACAACGATGTGCAGGTCGGGGATCATATCGAGGTGTTCGAGCGTACTGAAGTGGCACGCGTGGTTGAGTAAGGATGGCGCGGGATTTTCAACGCGTCGATCGGGTTGGCGCCCAACTGCAGCGGGAACTGGCCGATCTGCTGAGAGATGAATTTGAGGACCCTGAATTGGGCATGGTGACCATCCAGGAGGTGCGTGTTGTCAGGGATTTCTCCCAGGCCAAGGTGTTTTTCACTGTCATGGGCAGCCGCTTGCCGCTGGCGGAGTGCGGCAAACGTTTGAACCAGGCGGCTGGCCATCTGCGCTGGCTGCTGGGGCAGCAACTCAAGCTGCGTAGCGTGCCGAAATTGTTGTTTGTCTATGATGAATCGATCGAAAAGGGTGAGCAGCTGGATGCCCTGATCGAACAGGCCGTCGAGCATCACGGCGATTCTGAATAGATTTCCTCCAACCAAAGTAGTTTCAAGAGTATCAACATGGGACGTCGTCGCAACAGAGGGCGCAATATCAGCGGTGTACTGCTGCTCGATAAGCCGGTGGGTCTGACCTCCAACAAGGCGCTGCAGGAGGTCAAGTTCCTCTACAAGGCCGCCAAGGCGGGACACACCGGGAGCCTCGATCCCCTGGCCACCGGGCTACTGCCGATCTGCTTCGGCGAGGCGACCAAGATGTCGGCCTTTCTGCTGGATGCGGACAAGCGTTATCAGGTAACGGTGAAACTGGGTGAGACCACCACCACCGCCGACGCCGAAGGCGAGGTGGTGGAGACCCATGACCCCGGCGGCGTCACCGAAGAGCAGATCCGGGCGACGCTGACAGAGTTTCTGGGTGAGCAGCAGCAACTGCCGCCGATGTACTCGGCGGTCAAACACAAGGGCGAACGTCTCTACAAACTGGCGCGCCAGGGTGTGGAGGTGGAGCGGGAGACCCGTACCATCCATATTCATTCCCTGACCCTGCTCGACATGGCGATGCCTGAGTTCGTTATGGATGTGCACTGCTCGAAGGGCACCTATGTGCGTACCCTGGCGGAGGATATCGGCAAGCGGCTGGGCTGCGGCGCTCATGTCAGCGGGTTGCGGCGTACCGAAGTCGGTCCTTATGACGACCAGGCGTTACATAGCCTGGAGTCGGTACAGGAGGCCTTCAGGGAGAAGCGCTTCGAGGAGATGGATGACTGGTTGTTGCCCCTGGAGAGCGCATTATCGGAATGGCCGGAGGTGCTGTTGACCGCGGATGCGGCCTTCTATCTCAAACAGGGCCAGCCGGTGCTGGTGCCAAATGCCCCCACCAGCGGCTGGGTCAGATTGTACGCCAACCAGACGGAATTTCTGGGTGTGGGTCAGATCCAGGACGATGGGCGGGTGGCTCCGAAGCGCCTGCTGCAAGCAGCAAATTGAAATAAGAGTTGAATAGTTACTTTTAATATTTCAACAGGGTTTTTGCTCTTGCTGTAGAGGTTGAATCCGCTCATACTACGCGGTCCTCAGCGACAGATGTCCTGAAATTATTTTGTATTGTGGCCAGGCCTGCCTGAACTCATTGTCGGGGGGCTAAAACAGGGCCAGCTATCTTGAAGACCTAACCTAGAGGAGAAACCTCATGACAATGAGCGCAGCAGACAAACAAGCCATCGTTGAAGAGTACAAACGTGCTCCCAGCGATACCGGTTCCCCGGAGGTACAGGTGGCCCTGTTGAGCGCCCGTATCACCCAGCTGACCGAGCACTTCAAAGAACACAAGCAGGACCACCACTCGCGCCAGGGGCTGGTGCGGATGGTCAACTCCCGCCGGAAACTGCTCGATTACCTGAAAAGCAAGGATCTGGACCGCTACCGCGATCTGATCTCCCGCCTTGGCCTGCGTCGTTAAGACGTCTTTTATCAGCACTTGAGGACTAGCTAGTGACTCTGATCAGAAAAGAATTTCAGTGGGGTGAGCATAAGGTATCCATCGAGACCGGTGAGATCGCGCGCCAGGCCCATGGCGCCGTGATGGTCAATATGGACGATACCGTTGTGCAGGTGACCGTAGTGGAAGCGAAAAGCGCCGTGAAGCGCGACTTCTTTCCCCTCACGGTCGACTATCAGGAGAAGACCTATGCAGCGGGGAGTATTCCGGGTGGTTTCTTCCGCCGGGAGGGTCGCCCGAGCGAAAAGGAGATTCTGACCTCTCGCTTGATCGACCGACCGATCCGTCCTTTGTTTCCCAAAGGCTTTACCAGTGAGGTGCAGGTCATCATCACTGTGATGTCTCTGAATCCCGCTGTGGACCCGGAGATACCCTCCCTGATAGGCACCTCCGCGGCGCTGGCTATTTCAGGTCTGCCATTCAGCGGGCCTGTGGGTGCCGCCCGGGTTGGCTATAAGGATGGAGAATACATTCTGAATGGGGCCACTGGCGTGAATCCGGATTCCGGCCTGGACCTGATCGTGGCAGGTACCGAAGATGCGGTGCTGATGGTCGAGTCCGAAGCCAATCAACTCTCTGAAGAGGTGATGCTGGGGGCGGTTCTATTCGGTCATGAACAGTCATTGATGCCTATTCAGGCGATCAAGGAGCTGGCCGCGGAAGTCGGTAAGCCAGCGGCAGAGCATGAAGCGCCCGAGGTGGATGCTGAGCTGAAAGCGGCGGTGGATGCCGAGGCTGCCCAAGGCATCGGTGATGCCTACAAGGTCGCGGACAAACTGGAACGCTACGGCGCCATCGATGCGGTGGCTGCGGTTACGGTCGAGAAGCTCTGCACGGCTGCCGAGGGTGAAGAGCCCCGCTGGAGCGCCGATCAGGTCAAAGGGGCCATCGAGAAGCTCAAGAAGAGCACGGTCCGTGGCCGTATCCTGGAGGGTGAGGCGCGTATCGATGGTCGTGACACCCGCACCGTGCGCCCGATCAGCGTGCGTACCGGTGTGCTGCCCCGTACCCATGGCTCCGCCCTGTTCACCCGTGGTGAGACCCAGGCCCTGGTGGTCACCACCCTGGGCACCGAGCGTGACTCCCAGATCATCGATGCCCTGGAAGGCTCGCGTCGTGAACACTTCATGCTGCACTACAACTTCCCGCCCTTCTGTGTCGGTGAGACCGGCCGGGTGGGCAGCCCCAAGCGGCGTGAGATAGGCCATGGGCGCCTGGCCAAGCGGGGTGTGCTGGCCTGTATGCCGACCATTGCGGATTTTCCTTACGCGATCCGCGTGGTCTCCGAGATTACCGAGTCCAACGGCTCATCCTCCATGGCCTCTGTCTGCGGCACCAGCCTGGCGCTGATGGATGCCGGGGTGCCGGTGAAGGCGCCGGTGGCTGGCGTGGCAATGGGCCTGATCAAAGAGGGTGACAGGTTCGCGGTGCTGACCGACATCATGGGTGACGAGGACCATCTCGGCGACATGGATTTCAAGGTGGCCGGTACCGCGGACGGCATCAATGCCCTGCAGATGGATATCAAGATCCAGGGCATCACCAAGGAGATCATGGAGATCGCCCTGGAGCAGGCCAAAGAGGGGCGGTTGCACATCCTGGATGAGATGAACAAGGTGATCGGCTCCCATCGTGTCGAGATGTCCGAGCATGCGCCACGCATCATCGAGTTCAAGATCCATCCCGACAAGATCCGCGACGTGATTGGTAAGGGTGGTGTGACCATCCGCTCCATCACCGAGGAGACCGGCGCCACGGTGGATATCACCGATGATGGCGTGGTGAAGATCTTCTCCGTCGACAAGAGTGCCGGTGAGGATGCGCGCAAGCGGGTTGAGCTGATCACCGCCGATGTGGAGGTGGGCACGATCTATGAGGGCAAGGTGGCCAAGCTGATGGATTTCGGCGCCTTTGTCACCATCCTGCCCGGCAAGGATGGCCTGGTGCACATCTCCCAGATCTCCCATGAGCGGGTGGAGAAGGTGAGCGACAAGCTCTCCGAAGGTGACGTCATCAAGGTCAAGGTGCTGGAGGTGGACAAGCAGGGCCGTATCCGTCTCAGCATGAAAGCGGTGGACGAAGCGTGATCAGCTTCGTCTGATCTAGCGTCGAAAAAAGGGGCCTGCGGGCCCCTTTTTAATCTAGGATTAACGATTGCCGTGGCTAAGCGAAGACGCTCCGGCCTACCTTCCGGGCACCGCTCTGATGCTGCCTGGTCATCTCTGCTCAGCGTATTCGCGCACCAGCCGC
>JBDLIF010000063.1:0-10125 GCA_039714955.1 Pseudomonadota bacterium
TGCAACGCCTGCTCTGAGTCGGCAAGCAACGTCTGATACTCGGGATGCTCCAAGACCACGGATACAATCATCCGTTCGAGGGGTTCCATCGAAACCCCCTCCTGCTGTTTGCGCCAGGACTCGACAAAGACCTGACGCATCTGGCTCCGATCACCATCAAACATGATTATTTATTTCCCTGTTTTTAGTAGCCATTGGGTTATAAACTCACCAGAGAAGAAGCAATGTTTGACACAATCGTCAGGTTCCAGACAAAGAAGTCCTGGCGCTGATCCTGGCGGCAAACAGGTCACTCCTGGGTCGCCGCCTTGGCAAATTTGGCCAGCGCCCCGGTCATCTTCTGATGGATCTTAGGGCGGTCGGTAATCCCGAAACGACCCAACAGATAGTCGGGACGGGTATAACTCAGCCAGACCACGCCTTCGGCATCCTGCCAGGCCAGGGCCTTGAGCGGGAGATCGATCCCAGCCCGCTGATCGCTGGTCATTACTCCGCTGCCTACCTTGGGGGATCCAAAGATGAGCAGTTCAGTGGGACGCAGGGTCTGTCCCACGCTGGCTGCCCCTTTTGCATGATCGATACGGGCAAAGATCTTCAGACCGGCGCCCTTGGCCGCGGAGGCAAAGCGGTCCAGGGTCTGTGGTACATCGAACTGGCTGCGTACATTCACCAGCCCCTCATCCGCCTGAGCCACGGAGAAAAACAGCAGCAACGAAAGGGGGAACAACACACGAGAGATTAATTTAACCATCATTCGGTCTCCTTTTGTTTGTATTCACAAAGATCTTCAATGGCACAACTGCCACAGCGTGGCCTTCTTGCGATACAGGTGTAGCGGCCAAGCAGAATCAGCCAGTGGTGGGCATCCTGCAAAAACTCGGCGGGGGTAAGGCGCAACAGTCTCTTCTCCACCTCCAGGGGCGTCTTCCCCGGCGCCAGCCGGGTTCGGTTCGCCACCCGGAAGATATGGGTATCCACTGCCATTGTCGGATGACCGAAGGCAGTATTCAACACCACATTGGCGGTTTTTCGCCCTACACCAGGCAAGGCCTCCAGGGCCTTGCGGTCTTCCGGCACCTCGCTGTTATGCCGTTCTATCAGGATCTGGCAGGCTTGAATGATGTTTTTCGCCTTGTTGTTGAACAGACCGATGGTTTTGATGTACCGCTTTAAACCCTCCACGCCGAGGGCATGAATCGCCTCCGGTGTGTTGGCCACTGAAAAGAGCTTTGTGGTGGCCTTGTTGACCCCTTTATCGGTGGCCTGCGCAGACAGGATCACCGCCACCAACAGCTCAAACGGGGTAGCGTAGTTCAGTTCGGTAGTCGGATTGGGATCGGCCGCACGCAAGCGCTCGAAGATCTGCTGCCTTATCGCCCTGTTCATGCCGGAATTTCGCATCCATCAAACGATAAGACGGTTCAGCAGAGCTAAAATCCGGGATTCAATCTCATCCCTGACCCGGTTGAACTCCTCGGACGGCATCGCCTTTGGGTCGGGCAGGGCCCATTCCTCACGCCGCTGCGCCGGAATATGGGCGCAGTTGTCGCCACACCCCATGGTTATCACATAGTCGAACCGCAGGTCTGGCAGATCGGCAAAGGGTTTGGATCGGTGCCAGCTCAGGTCGTAACCCTTCTCACTCATAGCTTGAATCGCCTTTGGGTTGACCTTGCCACTGGGATTTGATCCGGCGCTGAAGGCTCGCAGATGATTATCTCCATGTATACGGGCGAAGGCCTCGGCCATCTGACTGCGATTGGAATTCTCCACGCACACAAAGAGCACCGCCTTCTCATTTTTCCCCATCATGTTCTTTCTCTCCGCTTTATTTTTATTCCACATGACAAGCCGAAGATCGATCAGTCGGCATCCAGAAACCCATGCATATCCACTCAAATCGCTGGACACCGAGTTCTTAATGTAACATGTATCATTAATACATTTATCACTCCCGAATAAACCATGAGATATTTCAGGATATATTGACGGTCTCATGTTGGGCCAGGGACCCGCAGCTAGCGGGAAGATTCGAAACTTGATGGGCATAACCTATGGAAACTCGTGATAATCAGGCCACTATTCAGCAGCATCACAGGAAAAATCCCGAACCTGAGGTCAAAGAGTGAACCGTTCCACAGAGCTGCTATCTCATAACGTGTGGCAGGCATTATAATTGTTCAAAATCCAGGAAAATTGAGACCTATTCCCTATGCGTATGAATCCCATTTTGACAGCCCTGCTTCTGTCGACATTACTACTCTCCCCGGTACAGGCGGGTAAGCTTTACAAATGGGTGGATGATGAGGGGCGGGTTCACTACTCCGACAGGCTGCCCCCAACGGACGCCCCCCGCGCCCACAGCCATCTGGATGAACGGGGAATTACCATTGATTCGGTAGATGCCGCGAAAACCGCTGAAGAGATCCAGCAGGAGGCCGAGATGGAGCGTCTACGCCGGGAACGTCAGCAATTGATAGACAAACAGAGTGCGGAAGACCGGGTACTGCTGCGCACCTTTCGCAGCGAAGATGACATCATCATGACCCGGAATGGACAGCTCCAGGCCGTGGACACTAACATAATGGTCACACGCGGTAATATCAAACGTCTCAAACTTAAGTTGGAGGAGATGCAACATCAGGCCGCCACCATTGAACTCAGCGGAAGGCGGATTTCAATGGCATTCAAAGGGGAGATGAAAAATAAAAACCAGGCCCTGAAGGATGCCTATCAGTCCATTATCAGCCGGGAACATGACAAAGACCGCATTCGCAAATCGTTTGCCCAGGATCAGAAACGTTTTCGCGAACTCAAGCAGTTGGAAGAGGGTAAAGATCCCATGCTGGAGGCCTCGGAGACCTCTATCAAGGCATTGAAGAATATCTATGATTGTAGAGATGATAGAGACTGTGAAGGCCCCTGGAAGCGGGCCAAGATCCACATGAAGCAGCACAACACCACACCCATCAAGATGGATGCGGAGAATATCCTCCTGAGTGGCGCGCCCCGCAACGAGGAGGACATCAGCATCACCCTGTCACGTATTCAGGACTCGAAGAGCGGTCATACCCTCGTCTTCCTGGATCTGCAGTGTAAGGATTCCCCCCAGGGGGAGATACTCTGCAAGAGCGAAAAAGTGGAGCGTATTAAACAGGGTTTTCAGACGGCGGTCGGTCAACCTGCTGATTAATCTTTAAACAGGCTCAACTGCAGCAGTGCCCACTGCTCCTCCCACTGCTCCAGCGGCGAAGTCTTGAAACGGCTACGCAGGTATTGGTGCATGCGTCCCTCCACTACAGCGAGCATCAGGTTGGCCACTAGACTGACGGCCAGGTCACTGGTTTTACCCTCACGCAATCCACCTTCCCGCAGAATCTGACGCAGTTGAGTCTCCAACCGGGCAAAAAACTGGCTTACTCGGATCAGCAGACGTTCGGTCTCCCCCACCAGGGCATCTCCCAGCAACACCCGGGTGATACCTGGGTTACGGTCGGAAAAGGCCAGCAACAGATAGAGTAGCTGACCACAACGTAAACGGGCATCCTGCTCCTCCTGCAGAATCTGATTGATACGGGCAAAGATGCTCTCTTCGGCAAAATCGATCAGGCCCTCGAACATCTTTGCCTTGCTGGCGAAGTGGCGGTAGAGTGCCGCCTCGGAGATCCCGGCGGCCCGTCCCAGCGAAGCAGTGGTGATGCGCCCACCCGGATTTCGCTCCAATTCCCGCGCCAGGGACTCGAGAATGATCTGTTTTCTGGGGATCTTCCTGTTCATCAACGCCGCCGGATCAGGGTACCCACACCTTCATCGGTGAAGAGTTCCAGTAACACCGCATGCTCAACCCGGCCATCGATGATGTGCGAACTGGTCACTCCCGCTTTGACCGCCTCCAGGGCACAGTCGATTTTGGGCAGCATGCCACCGTGGATGGTGCCATCCCCGATCAACTCATCCACCCGGTCGGCGGTAAGCCCGGTAAGCAGGCCACCATCCCTATCCAGCAGTCCCGGGGTATTGGTGAGCAGGATCAGCTTCTCCGCCTGCAGCACCTCCGCCACCTTACCGGCGACAAGGTCAGCATTGATGTTGTAGGAGTGACCATCTTCACCCACGCCAATCGGCGCGATAACCGGGATAAAGTCACCCGTCACCAGCATGTCCACCACGCTGACATCGATACTCTCCACCTCGCCCACATGGCCGATATCGATAATCTCGGTCGCCTGCAATTCAGGCGTGTTGCGGCTGATCACCATCTTCCTGGCGCGAATCAGATCGCCATCCTTGCCGGTCAAGCCCACCGCGGAGCCCCCCGCCCGATTGATCAGGTTGACGATATCCTTGTTGACCAGACCGCCAAGCACCATCTCCACCACATCCATGGTTTCGCTGTCAGTCACCCGCATGCCCTGGATAAATTCAGAATCCTTGCCCAGCCGGTTGAGCAAATCGGCAATCTGCGGGCCGCCCCCATGCACTACCACCGGATTGATACCGACCAGCTTCATCAGCACCACATCCCGGGCGAAACTGTTTTTCAGCGCCTCATCCACCATGGCGTTACCACCATATTTGATGACGATGGTCTTACCGGTGAAACGCTGAATATAGGGCAGAGCGGCATTGAGCACATGGGCGACATTGTGCGCCTGTTCAGTATTGAGGGTCATGGTTCTCTTGCTTGTTGATGATGCTAAGCGACTAGTTTTTCACAGATAGCCGCAACACTCTGCGTGTGTTCCGTGGCTCTGCGGGGTTAATGAAACTATCAATAGTAGCAAAAGTCATTGCGTGCGGACCGGCGCGATCGTCGGCGGGAGGGAGCCCGCCGCCGAGTGTACAGGGATGTATTCACAGCGTATCGCGAAGGTTTGCATGCAATGGCTTTTGGTAGGATTAATACCTGGCTATCAAAAAGGCATCTTGAGGTTTGTATCGACCTTGGCCAGGTACTGCCTGAAAAATCCCTTGACCTTTTCCAACCCCTCCTGGCTATCCGACTCAAAGCGGAATAGTAGTGACGGCGTGGTATTGGATGCGCGGACCAACCCCCAACCTTCTTCGAATTCAGCCCGGATGCCATCGATCTTCAACACCCGTGCCCCCGGTGGATCCGGCAGCTGGTTCATGGCCTCCATCACCTTGCGGCTCTGCCCCTCCTGCATGGGCAGCACATATTCCGGGGTCGCCAGACTGTCTGGCAGCTCCGCGAAGGCCTCCGCGCTGGAGCGGTAGTCGAGGGCCAAAATCTCCAACAGACGGGCGCCGACATAGAGCCCATCATCAAAACCATACCAGCGTTCGGAGAACATGATATGCCCACTGAACTCGCCCGCCAGCAGGGCATGGGTCTCCTTCATCTTCGCCTTCAACAGGGAGTGGCCGCTCTTCCACATCAGCGGACGCCCCCCGTTCGACAGCACCACGTTGGCCAGATGGCGGGTACACTTCACATCGTAGACGATGTCACCCCCCGGCTCCCGGGTCAGCACGTCGATAGCCAGATACATCAGCAGGCGATCGGGCCAGATCAGTTTACCGCTGGAGTCCACCACCCCAAGCCGATCGCCGTCACCATCGAATGCCAGTCCCAGATCGGCCCGGTTTTCAACCACGGCCTGCTGCAGCTTGGTCATATTTTCAGGCTGGCCGGGATCGGGATGATGGTTTGGGAAGCGCCCATCCACCTCGCAATAGAGCTCTATCACCTCACAACCGAGCTGGCGATAGAGTTCCGGCGCCACCACCGAGGCGGCCCCATTCCCGCAATCGATGACCAGCTTCATCGGCTTGGCGAGGCGAATATCCGAGACAATCCGCTCAATATAATCGGGGATGATCTCCCGGGAGTCGAAAGAACCGCTACCCTGCAGCAGCTGACCGGCATCGATGCGCCGACGGAGATCCTGAATCGCCTGCGGGGAGATCGACTCTCCATTCACGACCATCTTCAGGCCATTGTACTCCTTGGGGTTGTGACTGCCGGTCACCATCGCACCACTATCCATCTTCAGCTCATGGGCGGCGAAATAGAGTACCGGTGTGGGTACCAGACCCACATCGACCACCTCCCTGCCACTGGCCTGCAGGCCGACGATCAGGGCACTCTGCAGGCCTTCGCTGGAGTCGCGCCCATCACGCCCAACCACCACGGTCTGCAGGCCTCTATCGAAGATCTCGCTGCCGAAACTCTGGCCCAACAGATTGGCCACCTCCCTGGTCAGGCCTTCGCCTACCACGCCACGGATATCATAGGCGCGAAAGATGCTTGCTGAGAGTTCAACGTTCTCATGTGAAACCGTGACCACGCGCTGGCCAACCTCCTCCACCAACATCCCGCTGGCCAGTTGACTGGCTGATAGCGGCCTCTTTTGCCGTGGCGGCTCCGTCTGGCTGAGACGCTGCTCCTTTATCTGATGTTGCAGCACATCCAAGGTCGCCTGCATATCGGCCAGGTGAGCCTGATACTGTTTGGGAGGGCGCCCCACGATCAACGCCTCCACCAGGGAGAGGATGCTGCGCTGATCCCGTTCCAACGCCTGGCGGATCGCCTCCATGAGGAAAAAGAGCAGTGCGGAGACAAGCAGCACGAGCAGCACGCCGGAGAGCAAGACGAGCTCGTTCTGCAGGCCATCCCGGCGACCGGAGATTGCCCAGTAAACCACCTCCCAGATACTTCCTTCCACCGCCAGGGCCCCAGCAGGCCTCTCCCGGTCTACCCCCTCAGGCCCTTTATGCAGCAGACTGAAGGGTTGCGCATTCGACGCCACCTGGCGCACCTCGATACGGCCGGCATAATCCCCCAGGCTATCCAGCGCAGTTCCCAACCCATCCATGGAAAATAGGGCTTGAATGAGACCCACCACCGGTCCAGTCCCTCGCTCCCGCACAGCTGCCACCATACTGATATGTTGCTGCGGGGTAGAAAACTGATGCACCTCCGCGGGTAATACCCCCGCTTGCTTTTCAGCCAGGCGTAACTGTTCAAGTGAAGCATACCCAAGCGGTGGGACTGCACTGGCATCCGGCTGGTCGATACCCACTGGCAGCAGACGAACCCGCATGGCGCCCGGTAGGATAGCTTTCAGTTGACCTTCCCTAGCCTTCAACGCCTCTTTATGCTGTTTTAAAAACAACTGGGAGAGTTCCGCATCACTCGAGATGGCCTGCAATACATCCTGACGGAAAAGGTTGCTCTCGGAGAGTCTCCCTGCCAATCCCTCAGCACCCGCCTGGGCCTGACGACTGGCCAGCTCCTGTTCCAGGGCATGCATCTGAAGGTAGACAACCGACCAATTTGCGATACCGAGCAATGCCAGCCCGATCACGGACAATCCCCAATACCAGCGTATACCGCGAGCGGTTTTCTTCTGCCCCCCATCTAGCCTATTTTGTACATCCTGTTTCATTGGCAATTACTCAGCATAAATACTTTTCCTATACTGCTCAGATATCCTATCCGCAAGCTGTCTGGCCAACAGGGACTTTGGCATCATTGGCAAGGATTCGCGGCCCTCTTCCCAGAGCAGCAGCAAGGCGTTCTCCTCGCTTTCAAATCCCCCGTCGGCCCCACCCACCCTGTTGGCGGCAATCAGGTCAATACCTTTGGCGTGGCGTTTCGCTTCGGCATGGGCTTCCAGTCTCTCGGTTTCAGCCGCGAAACCTACCGTGAACGGGCCATGCTCGAGAGCGGCCACCTCGGCGAGTATATCGGGATTGGGCTCCAGGGCCAGCTCCAGGCGCTCGATGGATTTCTTGATCTTTTGTCCAGCGGTCATTACCGGCCGATAGTCGGCCACCGCGGCCACACCAATGAAGATATCGCAGGCCTCCAGCCTGGCCATTACGGCATGCCACATCGCATCAGCCGTCTCCACATCCAGCCGTTCCACTTCCGACGGGGTTGCCAACGCCACCGGACCACTAACCAGGCAGACATCGGCCCCAAGCTGCTTGAAGGCATCGGCAAGGGCAAACCCCATCCTGCCGGAGCTGCGGTTCCCGATGTAACGTACCGGATCGATGGGTTCCCGGGTGGGACCCGCGGTGATCAGCACCCTGACACCCTGCAGCGGGCCGGGAGCGAAATAAGCCACCACTTCTTCGTGCAGACTTTCCGCCTCCAGCATCCTGCCAGGTCCGCTCTCGCCACAGGCCTGCAGCCCCTCATCAGGACCCCAAATATTGATTCCCCGGGCAGCCAGACGCTGAACGTTCTCCCGGGTAACTTGATTGAGCCACATCTGCTGGTTCATGGCGGGTGCAAGGGCAATTGGCGCACTGCTAGCCAAACAGAGTGTCGAGAGCAGGTCGTTGGCCATGCCCGCTGCCAGGCGGGCCATAAAATCCGCGCTGGCCGGCGCCACCAGTATCAGATCGGCCCAGCGCGCCAACTCGATATGATTCATTGCGGCCTCCTGCTCCAGATCCAGCAGTTCCGTGTAGACCCGCTGACCAGAGAGGGCCTGAAAGGTCAGTGGGCTGATAAATGCCTCGGCCGCCCCTGTCATCACAACCCGAACCGAGGCCCCGGACCGCTGCAACATACGCAATAGCAATGCGCTCTTGTAAGCAGCAATACCTCCAGTGATACCCAGCAGAATCTTTTGCTTGTCCAGGGTTGGCATCAAATATCGAATGTGTGGCAATTGGTGACGAGGTACACCAGAAGAGTAACCCATCCGGCTTGAAGCTAACAACCGCTGGAAACGGATAAAGAGTGAACACTTACTCAAACCGGCGTTCCAGAAATCGCTCCATGGCTGGTCTAAACTCGACAAAACATCAAACAGGGAGTGGGAGGCCCACATGGCCATCACAGACTGGCCTGAACAGGAGAGACCAAGGGAAAGGCTGCTACAGAAGGGGGCAAGCGCCCTCTCCGACGCGGAACTGCTGGCCATTTTTCTGCGTACCGGTGTGGCAGGCAAGACCGCCGTCGATCTGGCCCGGGAACTACTGCGGGAATATGGCGGACTCAGATACCTGTTGTCCGCTGACCTGACGCGTTTCTGCGCCAGCAAAGGTCTGGGATCGGCCAAATATGCTCAATTGCAGGCCGTACTGGAGATGGGCCGTCGCTATCTGCGGGAGGATCTACAGCGCAACGAGGCCCTGACCAGTCCCGCCGACTCCCGCCGTTATCTGCAGGCGAAACTCCGCCACTACCCCTACGAGGTCTTCTCCTGCCTGTTTCTCGACAACCGCCACCGGGTCATCGACTACGAAGAGCTGTTCCGCGGCACGATCGATGGTGCCAGCGTACACCCGCGAGAGGTGGTACGGCGTGCCCTGGAGCACAATGCCGCCGCCCTGATCCTGGCCCACAACCACCCTTCCGGGGTTGCCGAACCCAGCGAGGCGGACCGTCGCATCACCCAGCGACTCCGAGATGCCCTGACCCTGCTGGATATCCGGCTACTGGACCACTTCATCATCGGCGATGGGGAGCCGGTCTCCCTGGCGGAACGAGGGATGATCTGATTACGGGATTGCCGGTGTCCAACTCAAGTTTCGGAGTTCAACTGCTCCAATGAGATATCAAGCGGAGAGGGAGATCGTGTTTCGAGAGCGTCTGCGGCCATGGAAGGCCGCAGTCGAGCGTACAGGGATAGTATTAACAGCGTGTCTCAAGACGCGATCTCCCTCTCCGCTCCCCGTTTGAACTCCGAAACTTGAGATCCAAAATTCCCACAGACGACTGCATGGACGCAGGAGCGGTTGCCGAGGCACGGAGGATAGCTTCAACCTAGAATCCGCAGTTGGACGGGGTAGAGTGTGCGTTTTTGGGGGTGCAGGTCGAGGGTCGCTCCAGCACATCCTGTGCCTGCGACACTGGTGCATCCATGCACATCGCGCAACGACGCGGACTAAATCGCCTGGAGCGATTTGAACAGCTTGAGCTGGCCCGTAGGGTGGAGGGCAGGATGCCCGGAGTAATAGTTATTCTATTCCAAGAAGTTGCAACGAAGATGCCCCACATGGATGTGGGAAATGCCGGTTCCGTCTGGAATATGAACCGGCCATGTGCCGCCAAAAACGTGCAATCTACCTCGTAGCGTGATTCACCTAGCAGATGAGTCGGTCTATCGAACAAAATGCACTTGAATTCAACTCGTTGAT
>JBDLIF010000064.1:0-10098 GCA_039714955.1 Pseudomonadota bacterium
CCTGGTCAGACCTCCATGGAATGGACGCTGACGGGAAAAGATCATGGCGGCGCCCGCCCCTTTATCAAGGCCGGAGACCGTTGCACCACCTGTCATGACAAGGAAACCGCCGATATGGGCAGGAAGATAGTGACCGGCGAAAAGGCCGAACCCACCCCCATCCCGGGCAAGCGCGGCAGCATCCCGGTCACTGTGGAATCCACCCACGACGATGAGAATCTCTACCTGCGTTTCAGCTGGGCGGAGGGCGATCATGCCCCAGTACCCTTCGTGGAAGGTGGCAAAATGGACCCGGACAACCCGATGAAGTTTGCCCTGATGTTTGCCACGGACCAGGTGAAATATGCCGACCGGGCCGGCTGCTGGGGTACCTGCCACCACGATGCACGCTCCATGCCGCATGCCCCGCCTGCCGATGTCATGAACACTAGCCCGGTCGCACAGCAGTTGGACCTTTCACAAGGCGTTACCAAGTACATCGAAGAGAGCCGCAGCAAGATCGAGGTCAAGGGACGCCGCGGCAAGAAGCGCGGCGGCTGGGACAAGCTGAAAGGCGCCGATGAACTAAAGGCGGAAATGGACGCCCATAGGTATATGGAGCTGGTCCGCTACAAGTCCGGCAAGGCCGAGGTCGAGAACGGCCACATCCTGGAGCAACGGGTAGTGAGCGGTGGCGAGGGTAGCGAAATGAGTGCTGAGCTGGTGGACGGTACCTGGACTTTAGTCATGAAACGCAAGCTGAATTCTGGCAAGCCTGGCGACCTGCCCCTGGAGAAGGGCAAGGTCTACAACTTTGGCTTCGCCATACATGATGACTACAGCAATGTCCGTTTTCATCACGTCTCCCTGGGGTACAAGCTGGGATTCGACAATGTGGAGGCGGAGATCAACGCCACGGCACAGTAAGAAAACTGAGGTATCAGATTCGTATGCTTAGAATGAAATGGATAAAACAGGGTCTATTGACCCTGGTCCTTACCCTGTCTTCGATCGCCAGCTCAGCCGGGGTTGCGCCGGCAGTAGAAGTGGAGATCATCAAATTCAAGTTCCTTCCCCAGGAGATCACCATCAAGGTCGGTGAGACCGTGCGTTGGATCAACCGGGAAAAACGCCAATACCACAGTGTCTGGTTTGAACAACTCGGAGATCCCGAACCCGATTACCTGTTTCCGGACGACAGCTATGAGCGAACATTCGACACTCCCGGCGACTTCCCCTATCGCTGCGGACCGCACCCCGAGATGACGGGGGTGGTGCATGTTGATTAATACCGATTGACCAAGGTCAATGCCCATTGGGTAGATAAATCTATACTTTTGAGATAAACCTCCACTAATATTCGATGGCATAATATTTATGAGAAGCCTGTCATCCGTCATGCTGGCGCTGTTTGTCATGTTTGCAAGCTCCACCCTGATGGCCGAGCTCAAACCGGCTCGCCAGGCAGAACTTCGCTATCTCTTACGCCATGACTGTGGCTCCTGCCATGGCATGCGGCTGGAGGGGGGGCTGGGGCCGGCCCTGACGCCGCAGCGTCTGGACCCCTGGAGAGCAAAACAACTGGCAGCCACCATCCTGCACGGCCGCCCCGGCACCCCGATGCCGCCCTGGCGTCCCTTCTTTACCGATCAGGAGGCACTTTGGCTGGCGCGACAGCTGAAACAGGGTGTGCATCGGCCATGAACTACCTACGAGCCTTTGTCAGCCTGATCCTGCTTCTCCCCGGCCTCCTGATGGCTGAATGCCTGACCCGGGGTACCGGCGATATGGGCATCATCATCGAACGTGCGGCAGGCAGCCTGAAGGTGGTGGATACCAGTGCCCACCAGGTGCTGTTTCGGGTCGAGGGACTGGGTGATCTCTCCCATGCCTCAGCGGTCTATTCCCGGGACGAACGCTATGCCTATGTATTTGGCCGTGATGGCGGTCTGAGTAAAGTCGACATTTTATGTGGCCGAGTGGTCAAACGGATCATCCAGGGCGGCAACAGCATCGGTGGCGCCATCTCCCAGGACGGTAGCCTGATCGCGGTTTCCAATTACGAGCCTGGCGGGGTCAAGATCTTCTCCGCCGATGACCTCTCGCTGGTCGCTGATATTGCTGCCACTGAAATTACCGACCGGGAGGGCAAAAAAAAGGGCTCCAAGACCGTGGGCCTGGTGGATGTGCCGGGACAGCGATTTGCGGTCAGCCTCTACGATAGCGGAGAAAGCTGGATTATCGATATGAGCAATCCAGCCAAGCCGGCAATCCAGCGTTTTGAGAAGATCGGCTCCCTTCCCTACGACGCCCTGACCACGCCAAATGGACGCTACTATATCGCCGGACTATTTGGACAGGACGGCCTCTCGCTGCTGGACCTCTGGCATCCGGAAAAAGGCCCCCGTCTGATCCTGAAAAACTATGGCCGGGGCCAGCAGAAGCTGCCCGTCTACAAGATGCCCCACCTTGAAGGTTGGGCAATGGCGGATGACAGGGCCTTTCTGCCCGCCGTGGGTCGACACGCGGTCCTGGTTGTTGGCAGTAAAGACTGGGAGGAAATCGGCCAGATTCCGGTGCACGGACAACCGGTCTTTGTCATGGCCCGCCCGGACGGCCGCCAGATCTGGGTCAATTTTGCCTTCCCGCACAACGACACTATCCAGGTCATAGATACGGAAACCCTGAAGATCATCAAGACCCTGAAAACCGGGAAGGGAACCCTGCACATGGAGTTCTCGCCCCGCGGAGAAGAGGTCTGGATCTCGGTTCGCGATCACGATGAGGTGCAGGTCTATGACACACGCAGCATGAAACGGACTCATCAACTGCCGGTAGATAAACCCAGCGGCATCTTCTTTACTGCCCGTGCGCACAAAACAGGACTCTGATATGGCCATCTCCGCAAACCCCGTCAGAAAGGTGCATCAACCTATCCTGGACAGCGGAGCAGTTGAGTTGAATGCACTGGAAAAGAAACTGCTCAACGAATACCAGAAGGGACTGCCGCTTTCTCCCACCCCGTTTGCTGACATTGCTGAACAGCTTGGGACCAGCGAGGCATTGGTGCTGCAGATCCTGAACCGGCTGCAGGATCTGGGCGTGATCAGCCGGGTCGGCCCGGTATTCAAACCCAAGCGGATCGGCAGCAGCACCCTGGCTGCCATTTCTGTAGCAGACGACCTGCTGGAGGCCGTTGCGGCACGGATCAGCGCCTATCCTGAGGTTAATCATAATTATGAACGAGAGGACCACTTCAACCTCTGGTTTGTGGTCACCGCCCCTTCCCAGGAGCATCTGGAGAGAGTCCTGGCGCAGATGGAGCAGGAGACCGGCTATCCCATTCTGAACCTGCCATTACTTAAAAAATTCCATATCGACCTGGGGTTTCCGCTATGGTGCTGAGCGAAGCTGATCGCAAAGTGGTTGCCGAGATCCAGGGTGGTCTGCCGCTTTCCAGCCGCCCTTACGCGGAGGTGGGAGAACGCATCGGCATGCACGAACAGGAGGTGATCCAACGCATCACCCGAATGCAGGACGAAGACATTATCAAACGCATGGGTATAGTGGTGCGTCATCGTGAGCTGGGTTATACCGCCAACGCCATGGTGGTCTGGGATGTGCCGGACCACAGGCTGGACGAGGTTGGGGAAAAACTGGGCAGCGAGGAGTGTGTCACCCTCTGTTACCAGCGCCCGCGCCATCTGCCGGAGTGGCCCTACAACCTCTTCAGCATGATTCATGGTAGAGACCGCCAGCGGGTATTGAACTATATCGACAGCATCGTTGAATCCCGTGGGCTGGAAGCCATCCCGTTTAAGGTTCTGTTCAGTGGCAGGCGCTTCAAGCAACGCGGGGCGCGTTATCAATAATGGACGAAATCGACCGTGCCATCATCAACAGCCTGCAGGAGAGTTTTCCTATCTGTGACCGGCCCTATCAGGCCGCGGCGGAGCAGTTCGGCATCTCGGAGGAAGCGCTGATCCAACGTCTGCAACGCATGCTTGAACGGAAACAGCTCTCCCGGTTTGGCCCGCTCTACCATGCCGAGCGCCTGGGCGGCGGCCTCAGCCTCTGCGCCATGAGCGTACCGGGGGCGGAATTCGAACAGGTAGCCGAACAGGTCAACGCCTTCCCCGAGGTTGCCCATAACTATGCCAGGGAGCACAAACTCAATATGTGGTTCGTGCTGGCCACCGAGACACCGGAACGAATCGATAGCGTACTTGCCGAAATAGAAGAGGCCACCGGCCATCAGGTCTACAATATGCCGAAGAGAGAGGAGTTCTTCGTCGGCTTGAAGTTTGAGGTTTGATGCAGCAAGGCATAGCGCGTACATTTCGGTATTTCTGCTGCTTACTTTCGGAAGATAAAATTCACATGAGTCAAACACCCTTGAAAACACGCAAGCCCGCCCAGACGATTTCTCTGGTCGCCGCCTACCTCTGTTATGGCGCAGCGCTACTGACCCTGTTCGCAGCCGGATACCGGGCCACGACCATCGGCACGGATAATCCGATCTTCGCCAGCCTGGCGGCAAGCGTCGTGTTTTTTATCGGCAGCGGGATTGTGCTGCATGTCATGGGGGCCGTCAGTCTCCCGGATTTCAAGATCAACAACAACGACTGAGCCGCATTTGTGCAGACCTGAGATGACAGCGGACGGCATAGCAACAAACATCCTGGATGAGCTGGACCGAAAAATCGTGGTCGCTACCCAGAGGGGCCTGCCGCTGGTGCCCCAACCCTATGCACAGATCGCCAGGGAACTGGAGACGAGCGCCGATGAGGTGATGCGCCGTCTGCGGCGCATGCTGGAGCGTGGAATGATCCGCCGCATCGGCGCGGTCCCCAATCACTACACCCTGGGCTTCAAGGGCAACGGCATGACCGTCTGGGATGTGCCGGATGAAAAAGTGAGTGAGTATGGCCGCAGGATCGGCGCCCTCGACTTTGTCAGTCACGCCTACCATCGCCCCCGGCATCTGCCGGAATGGCGCTACAATCTCTTCGCCATGGCCCACGGCAGAGACCGTGAGGAAGTGATGAAAAAGGCTCAGATCATTGCCGAATTGCTGGGTGAGGATGATCGCGCCCATGAGGTGCTCTTCAGCAGCCGGATACTCAAGAAGACCGGCATGCGGATTTAACCTATGTTTAGAATTTCACAATTCATGCAGGCGATCCTCGACCCCAAGCCGCTGGGGCCGAAACGCAACCCAGCCGGGCCGGTGGTGATCTGGAACCTGGTGCGGCGCTGTAATCTGCTGTGCAAGCACTGCTATTCGATCTCCGCGGATAGCGATTTTCCCAATGAACTGAGTACAGCGCAGATCTTCGAGGTGATGGATGACCTCAAACAGTTCAAGGTGCCGGTGCTGATTCTCTCCGGCGGTGAACCCCTGCTGCGCCCTGACATCTTTGAGATCGCCCACCGCGCCAAGGCAATGGGGTTCTATACCGCGCTCTCCACCAACGGCACCCTCATCGATGAAAGCAACATCGAAAGGATTGCGGCGGTGAATTTCGACTATCTCGGCATCAGCATCGACGGTATCCAGGAGACCCATGATAAATTCCGCCGTAAGGAGGGCGCCTTCGATGCCTCGATGCACGCCTTGCGCCTCTGCCGGGACCAGGGCATCAAGGTGGGCCTGCGCTTCACCATGACCCAGGACAATGCTGCGGAACTGCCGCAACTGCTCGACCTGATGGACCGGGAGCGAGTCAACAAGTTCTACTTTTCCCATCTGAACTATGCCGGCCGGGGCAACAAGAACCGTGAGGATGATGTCATCCTCAACACCACCCGCTGGGCCATGGACCTGCTCTTCGAGCGTGCCCTGGATGACGCCCGTCAGGGACGCGGCACGGAATTCGTCACTGGCAATAATGATGCCGACGGCGTCTATCTGCTGCACTGGGTGGAAAAACACTTTCCCGAACAAGCAGAACCTATTCGGACCAAACTGGTGCAATGGGGTGGCAACAGCTCCGGGGTGAACATCTCGAATATCGACAACCAGGGAAATGTCCACCCGGACACCATGTGGTGGAACTACAATTTGGGCAACGTCAAGCAGCGACCCTTCTCTGAGATCTGGCAGGACACTTCAGACCCGATCATGGCCGGTCTCAAGGCCAACCCCAGAACCGTCAGCGGGCGCTGCGGCCGGTGTGCTCACTTCGACATCTGCGGTGGCAACACCCGCGTACGCGCGATGCAGCTGACCGGCGATGCCTGGACCGAGGACCCGGCCTGTTATCTGACCGATGCGGAGATCGGCATCGCGGATGCTCCGGAACAAAAGAGTCCGCCAAAACGGGTCAACACCGGATAAGTTCATCGATGAAGTACCCCATCTCCCTCTTCACGGGACTGCTTTGCCTGCTCAACCTGACCTCTTCCGGCGCGGCAGTGGACGCCGAAGCACTCTATAAACAACACTGCGCCGAATGCCATGGTCCGGGTCGTCTCGGCGCCATCGGCCCCGCCCTGCTGCCGCAGAATCTGAAGCGGCTGAAAAAGAAAACCGCTTTCAAGGTCATCGAAAACAGCCGTCCCGCAGTGCAGATGCCGCCGTTCAAAGACAAGCTGAATGCAGCGGAAATAGAGGCCCTGGTGGATCTGATCTATACCCCGCTGGCGCATATACCCCGCTGGGGCATGCAGCAGATCAAGGCCAGTCAGATAATCCATCACAAGCATGGATCAATGCCGGACAAACCCAAGTTCACAGCGGATATCGACAACCTCTTCATGGTCATCGAACTGGGCGATCACCACGCCACCCTGTTGAACGGCGATAGCTTCGAACCCATCCATCGCCTGCCGACCCGCTTCGCCCTGCACGGCGGCCCCAAATGGGCCGAGGGGGGCCGCTATATCTATTTCGCCTCTCGCGACGGGTGGATCAGCAAATTCGATGTCTTCAATCTTACCTATGCCGCCGAGGTGCGGGCCGGCATCAATACCCGTAATCTGGCGGTCTCCCACGACGGGCGCTACGTGATTGCGGCCAACTACCTGCCCCATACCCTGGTGGTACTGGATGCCCGCGATCTCACACCGCTGAAGGTGATTGACGTGGCGGATGAAACCGGCAGGTCATCGAGGGTCAGTGCGGTCTATACCGCGGACCCTCGTGAAAGTTTTGTCGCCGCCCTCAAGGACATCCCGGAGGTCTGGGAGATCAGCTACATGGACAACCCACCTCCGGGATTTTCCGGTTGGGTCCACGACTACCGGGAAGATTCGGGAGATGTTCACAAGGAAGAGCCATTCCCAGTACGCCGAATCCAGGTCGAGGGCTATCTGGATGATTTCTTCCTCACCCAGGAGTATGACCGGGTTATCGGCACATCAAGGGGACTGGACAAGGAGCAGCAGGGCAGCTCAGGTCAGGTCGTGGATCTGGACCTGAAGCGCGCCGTGGCGAAAGTCACCCTGCCCGGCATGCCTCATCTGAGTTCCGCCATCACCTGGGAGTACCAGGGCAGGACCCTGCTGGCCACGCCGAATATCAAGAAGCCGGAAGTGACCCTGGTCGACACCGAAACCTGGGAGGTGATCAAACGCATCCCCACCAAAGGCCCGGGCTTTTTCATGCGCAGCCATGAGAAGAGCCCCTATGCCTGGGTCGATGTCTTCTTCGGTCCCAACAAGGATCTGATGCATGTCATCGACAAGCAGACCCTGGAGATCGTCAAGACACTCAAACCCGCACCCGGCAAGACATCCGCCCACGTGGAGTTCACCAAGGACGGCCGCTACGCCCTGGTCAGCATCTGGGACCTGGATGGCGCCCTGGTGATCTATGACGCCAATACGCTTGAAGAGGTCAAACGACTGCCGATGAAGAAACCCTCAGGCAAATACAACGTCCACAACAAGCTGACCCGCTCACGCGGCACCAGCCACTGAGCCTATATTGGTACAGAGGCACGAAGAACACCTATTGCCTTGTCGGCTTCTCATCCGTGCGGCGAAAAATACCGATCGTTTGTCCGGATTCGATCAACTCCCCCGTTCCATCCGCCGCGACCCGAAAGGTAAATTGGGGTTTGACTGTCTCATTATCTGCCGAGACACACTCCAGTTGGATGCTATTGGAGCCCGCCCCCCCCCCCAGAAGCAGCGATACAGATGCTCCTCCCTGCCGGGCACGAATAACTCAGCTCTGCCTTCGAACAGCACCTCCAGTTTCGCGTAGGGGGCCTCGCGGTCATTCAGCGGCACCCAGATTCCCGAACCGGGATGCGGACTGCAGGCAGAGAGCAGAAGAGTGGAAAACAGAGTGAGAAACAGCCGCCGGGTCTTTATAATCAATGTTTCAATCCGTTATTCATGAAAAGTACTAGGGAGAAACACCATCGTTTTTCCTGGCCGACATTATAAGCCAGACCACATCAGCCTGGGCAGAACATTCGCTTTCATCAGCGCGTATGGCATCGCCGTGGGTGTCATGGGGATCGTCTGGGTCGTTCTATTACTGCTGTTGATCGACCTCAGCTGGCCACTCCCGAAGCAGGGATTGGTGGTACTCGGGCTGATTTCAGCATTCTCCCTTTATATCCTGGCAGCCTATAAATTTTTCCGTCTGTTCGGCGCCATGTTCAGGGAGCAACAAAAATGAGGAGGCCATCTTGGCTGAGGTAAACTGCCTCTACTGCGGTAAAAAGATCCCTGAGGATGTGGCCGAGTGCCCCCACTGTGGCGCAGTCTCCCATTTTCAGAAAAAGGGCTATCGTGCCGGGGCACGCAAGAAGTTTGTACTGCTTTTCATAGCACTGGTCATCTTCTGCGCCTTTTTTATCCTGTGGCTACCCCGTTAATGAATAACTGCTCAATACAACACGCAAAAATCCCCTCCCCCATCGGGGGAGGGCCAGGGTGGGGGGCGATAAAAGTAACCATGCGTCTCATACCTTTACTCGTACCCCATTATTCCCCTACATGAGGTGAAGAAGTTGAGAACACCATGAGTTTGAGTGGACGTAAAAGATTATAAATTAAACAGAAAAAGACATCTGCGTTGCATGACAACATTATCATTCCAGTTGATCGAGTGGACTGATAACAGCACTGATATTTTGTTGCAGTACATGGGTATAAATTTCTGTGGTTTTCACGTCAGCATGCCCTAACAGTTTCTGCACTACACGGATGTTGGTGCCTGATTCGAGTATATGCGTTGCAAAAGAATGTCGAAATGTATGTGTCGTAATACGTTTGGTTATACCCGTTTTCCCCACTGCCTTGCGCACAGCTTTTTGCACATTTGATTCATCCATATGATGTCTTCTCACCTCATTACTCCGCGGATCACACGATAATTGGGTTGAAGGAAAAGCGTACTGCCAATTCCATGTTTTCCCTGCTTTCGGATATTTCTTTGCTAACGCATAAGGCAACCAGACATTGGCGTTTCCACTAACCAGGTCGTCTTCAAATACCTTTTTAACTTTTTCAAGATGCTGCAATATCAGTTCATGAAGACTTCTAGCCAACAGTGTGGTTCGATCTTTACCTCCCTTACCATCACGTACCATGATCAGTCCGTTTTCAAAGTCGAAATCCTGGATCCGCAAACGTAAAACTTCCATCAGCCGCAGACCTCCACCGTACATTAACTGAGCCATCAAACCCGTAACACCAGACATGTGACTCAGCACCTGCTCTACTTCATTTCGACTCATAACTACAGGTAAACGAACCGGTTTCTTGGAACGAATAGGCGCCAGATCTTTAGCCACAGGCATATCCAGAACCTGTTTGTATAGAAATACTATCGCGTTCAATGCTTGGTTTTGTGTAGATTTTGCACAATTCTTGTTTACAGCCAAATTTGACAAAAATGCTTCAATTTCAGCTTTACCCATTTCTCGTGGGTGCTTAAGCTTATGAAATCTGATAAAAGCCAGAATCCATTTGGCATAGGCATCCTCAGTACGAATAGCGTAATGGTGATAGCGTAGTACCTCTCTGACCTGATCCATCAAACGCCTGGAACCAGGCCTAAAGAGAGGTTTGTCAGATGATTGAGAAGAATACTGAGACACCCGTTATTATTCCTGCTTTTGCCTTGAATATACCAATACCTGGCATTATAGTCTGTAT
>JBDLIF010000065.1:0-9979 GCA_039714955.1 Pseudomonadota bacterium
ACGCGTTGAAGTGTGGACTGATGGGTCCGGAGCCCATGGCATCGTAGAAATCGCCGTAGTAGACAACCGTGCAGCTGTCGCCGAGGACTTCAGTGCCACAATCCAGCCGGTTGGCATGCCACAGGCCGAGGTTGTGGCCGAGCTCGTGGATCGTGGTCTCTATGCCCTTGACCCCATCGAAGGCGACTTCGGCTGTATCAATAGTGCCGGTCCAGGTCCTCCAGACCTTGCCCTGATAGCCGGGACTCACCGTGCCCGTGCCGTTCCCGCACCAGATGCCGAAGTACTCATTGAATACATAGACCAGATGATCGTAAGGGGTCAGGTCGATGCCCCGTCTGGCGGCCTCCTCGAGGATCTCGTTGGAGACTGGGTAGAGGTCCGGATCGCTGCAGCGGGAGGTCTCATAGGGCAGCGTCCACCAGCCGTAGACATCGGTGGTCAGCTGGGCCTGATTGTAAGAAACCTCCCTGAAATAGTCGTTGATCTGGCTGTCAAAGACGCTCTGGGCCTGGGATGGGGTGCCCGGCTCACTCATGTTGTCCAGGAAGTTCACCAGCAGGACGGCTACCTTACGCTCGCCAAGGGCAGGGGCATAGTGGGCCGTGTCCGGATCACCGGCGAGGAGGGTGCCATCCTCGGCACCGAGAATGTTGACCTCGGACAGGGCGAGGCCTGCGTCCGCATGCTTCACCAGCAATTCAATCGAGCTGCCGCTGGCCAGCCGGCGCAGGCGCCGCTCCTGTGCAGCTGTCGCTTTGAGCCGGATCAACTTGCCCGAGCTCTCCTCGAAGAAACCCTGAGCTCCCGTGGTTTGACCGGGTGACGCATCTTCAAATATGAGCCGATAGCGTTTGTTGTTCTCCTTGTCCTCGACGATATGTATGAGCTCCGCCCGATGATTGTCGAGATCATCCAGGTAAAGCACCGTGAGTTCACCGGTTATCCTGAGTGGATTTTCGAATCCATCAGCAAAAGACAGTGGAGTGAAAAGAGAGAATACGAGTAGCAGCCTTGCAAGGGCAACGCAATGCCGTTGCATAAACTGTCGCACCAGGTCGCTCAGGTTTGTTTGTGGGATCATGGTTAATACCTCCTGGTTGGTGAGATTGCTTGCGGCATCCGCTATGACTCAACGATCAAATAGTCGCCTGAAAACCTGGGTTATTTAGGCGATTGACCGGTTCGTTACCGTTATTGCGGAAGGTGTTGCAAAACAGGAGGAGAAGGTAGACGCTGACCGGGGCAGCAGAAATTCCGCTTATGTTCTTCACCCAATGTCGAATCGCTTCGGCCGCGGGGGCGGTGACAGAATTCGTAGCCCGGGTGCAACCCGGGAGATTGGAGCAGCTGTTCCCCGGGTTGCACGCGGGCTACGGACCGCAATCCCTATGGGAGGATGGGATGCAGGAAGAGAGTTGTGAAAAAGGATAAGATGTTCTCATGGCCTTGAATCCAACTCCCGCACTTTTAGATAGCCTCTATTGGATAACCCTGTTAGCTGTGGTTGTCTCATCGGCTTCGGGCGTACTTAAGGCAGGATTCAAGCAGTTTGATCTTTTTGGCGTTATCATTATCGCGATTGCAACCGGATTAGGTGGTGGTTCTCTACGCGATATGCTTCTCAACCAGGAGGTGTTCTGGATTAAGGATCAAATATTCTTTGTCGCTTCACTCGGGAGCGCGATTATGATCTTTATCGTGGCTCGCCTGGTCGCTATTCCACATAGATTCTTTTTGATACCCGATGCCGCCGGTCTGGCAACATTTGGTATCGCTGGCACACTGGTCTCGATGATGGTCGGTTCACCCTGGCTGATCGCCAGCTTCATGGGTGTAATGACTGGAACTATGGGTGGCATCTTTCGTGATTTATTGAGCAATGAGCCGCCTGTAGTGTTTCAGAGCCCGCTCTATGCCACTGTATCCTGGGGTGGTTCTTTAGCATTTATTGCCCTGTTGAACCTTGGCGTAGATGTCACACTCTCTGCAGTGATTGCTGGGTTAGGTATATTTATTGCGCGCCTGCTCGCCATTCAATTCAATGTAAGCCTTCCAACGTTCCGCTTTAAATAATAGGCGGGATAGGCGTAGGGTCCCGCCCCGTGTTTTTCCGCCAAACCAATGCCGCGCGCCATGCAGAGCGAAATGGTACGATCCGTAGTTAGATGAGGTGACTTCTTTGGATTATGAGCGTCGTTTTGGCGGTATCGCCAGACTCTATGGGCAATCCGGCCTGGAGCGGTTTAGTCAGGCCCAGGTTGCCGTGATCGGTATTGGCGGGGTCGGTTCCTGGGTGGTTGAAGCGCTGGCGCGCAGTGGAATCGGGGCCATCACCCTGTATGATCTTGATCATATTGCGGAATCCAATGTCAATCGCCAGTTGCATGCGGTGGATGGGCAGTTTGGCATGGCCAAGGTCAGCGCCATGGCGGCGCGTGTGCATCTCATCAATCCGCTGTGCCGGGTTGAGGCCGTCGAGGCGTTTGTCGAGGCCGAGAATGTCTCCCTGTTGAGTGGGGCGGGCCTTGACTTTGTGGTCGACTGTATCGACAGTTTTCGTATCAAGGCGGCCTTGATTGCCGCTTGTCGGCGCAGTAAAACCCCCTTGATCACAGTGGGTGGGGCGGGTGGACAGACCGATCCGACCCGGATTCGGCTCACGGATCTGAGCAGAACCGAGCAGGATCCACTGCTTTCCAAGACGCGCAAACTGCTGCGTCGCGAATATGGCTTCTCTTCCAATCCCAAAAGGCGTTTCGATGTGCCGGCGGTCTACTCCACGGAACAGCAGGTCTATCCTACGGCTGAGGGTGCGGTCTGTATGGACAGACCCACCGCGCTGGAGGGTTCACTCAATTGCGGTGGTTTTGGTTCCGTGATGACGGTGACCGCGACCTTTGGCATGGCGGCGGTCTCGCACCTGTTGAAACGACTTGCGGAAAAGGTTCAATGAGGTTCGTTCGGGTCCGTCTTGTGAGAAATGCGGGCTAAGGCCAGGGTATAGGTCCGGCCCTGCTTCAACTTTTTATAGTTACCGAACACCTCATTCAGGTTCCGCTTCATATATTGGCGCAGGCCGTTGATGGTCACCACATAGAGTTTTCCATCGGGCTTCAGGCGTGCCCTGGCGTCATGCAGGATGAGGCTGAGCATCTCCTTACCCACCTTGGCGGGGATGTTCGAGGCGATCACATCAAAACGTAGCTTGGGGTCGATATGGTCGAAGGCGTTGCTCAACTGGGCCTGGGCATTATTGAGCTTGTTAAGTTTTGCATTGGCATTGCTGTAGTCCACGGCCATGAAATCCTTGTCCACCATCAGGGTATGGCCCTGGGGGGCGCGGTTTGCCATATAGAGGCCGATAGGGCCGTAACCGCAACCCAGGTCGAGACAGTCAGCGTCCGGTTTGATCTCCAGCAGGCTTACCAGCAGGCGCGTGCCCTCATCGATCTCCCGGGGGGAGAAGATGCCCCAGGTAGAGTGGAAGGTGAAGGTCTGTCCCCCCAACGTGGTGGTAAAGACAATGTCCTGTCGCAGTTTAGCGAGTGTTTCCTGGTTTGGCATGGCGGCGAAGTATACCCATGATGGGTATATTTATCCTCAATACGGCATAGATCAGCCGTTCGAGCGTCTCCAGTCTCGGGGTGGGTCCGGGTAATCCAATAGAATGTCGTCATTGGAAAACCAGATGAGTTTCCGTGTTTGTCGTCGCAGGTATTGGTCTGATACATTAGCAACTTACTTTGGAGATTCACGGGATGTTCATGCGGTTTTTCTTTTGTGCGTTTATCTGTGTTGTCTGGTCACTGCATGCGTATGGGGCGGAGGGCGAACCGAGGCAGGATAAGGTGCTGGAACAGACGGTGGCGCCCACAGGTGGAGATTTTACCCTCCAGTCAGTCAAGGGCCCGGTCTCCACCAGGGATCTGCGTGGCAAGGTCATCCTGCTCTATTTCGGCTATACCAAATGCCCCGATGTCTGCCCAACCTCGCTGGCATTCATGACCCAGGCATTGAATGAACTCTCCCCCGAAGAGTTGAAAAATGTCATCGGGATTTTTGTCAGCGTGGATCCCAAACGCGATACGCTTGAAACACTCGACAAATATGTTGGCTATTTTCATGCAAGTTATATCGGCCTCACCGGCAGCGCGGCCGAGGTCGCCGAAGTGGCGAAACTCTATGGGGCGCAATACCATGAAGAGGAGCTGAAGGACTCCGCCTTCGGCTATTCGGTCAACCACTCCTCCGCAACCTATCTGATCGACCGGCAGGGTAAGCTAAGGTTCGTCTTTCCCCATGAAACGCCTCCAGCCATCCTGCTTGAAGGTATACGCCACCTGTCTGTAGACAGCTCCTAAGTAGGTGCCGATCATGTGTTTTTATTTCAGATTGCTACACATTGTTTCAGGTTGTTTCAGGGCTATTGTGGCATCGCTGAACCCGTGCTTGAATAGAACCTGTTGGAAATACTCCTCCATCTTCCAACGGATATTTAACCCGCTTCCTCAGCGGGTTTTTTTTGCGCGGGACTTTCGGATATCCCATTACGGCGGCGTGATGGATACTGCTCAAAAAGCCGGCGTTGAGCTGAGAATACGTGGCCAGCGATCATGCACCGCATCCTCCATCTCCGGGGTGATGGTGACCACATAGATGCGCCGTTCGTGCTCCCAGTGGGCCACCAGACCCTGGATCCATTTGCCGGGAGTGACATCGAACCAGTGGCTGTTGCCTTCGATGTCTTTCTCCATGAACTGGGAGACGGTGATCTTCACCGGCGTCGGCATCCATTTGTCCCAGCGGCCGGCATAGATCGAGTCGAGCCGGGCCCAACCCCCCAGGGGCAGGTGGCCGGCCTGGCCCTTGCGCCGGCCCCAGGGCAGCAGCTCTACGCCGCCAGCCTTTTTCTTGACCGGCAGACAGGCCTTGGGGTTGGGGAAGTAGGTCCTGACCTCCTGGCCGTCGATCAGGTAATAGACACCGCCGCACATTTAATTACCTTTGCAGAATGGTTTCGCGATGGCCGAAGGGCTTCCAGGCCGGTGCGATGACGTTGGGCATGCGGGAACGGGCGAGCAGGCGAATTGGCGCCAGGGTGAATTCGCCGTAGCGCCGGTTGACCGCATCCATGACCTGGTTGAGGTGGTCCCGGCGCTCATGTTGGGGTGCCAGAAAATCCATTTGAAAGCCGGCGGGTTCGGGGTCCAGGGCGGTGATCTGCACCTGATGGCAGCCCTGGCCTCCCCAGATGTGGCGCAGGTAGTGTTGGCAGAGCCGCACGATGTCGGGGGCGTGATCGGTGGGAGGGTTACAGCGGTATTTCCGGCCCAGAAAACCCGAGTCGATGCGCAGACCGATGAAGAAACGGCTGGCGCGAAACCGGTGCAGGCGCAGGCGGGCGGCAACCTTCTCCGCCATGTGCAGCAGAAAGGTCTGGATCACCTCCGGGTCCTTGGTGTTAGGGGGCATCACCTTGCCGTGGCCGATGGACTTGGGGGCGGCCACCTCGGTGTGCACGGGGTCGGGGTCGAGCCCCTGGGCCATCAGCCAGATGCGCCGGCCCGGGTTGCCGAAACGCCGGCCCAACTCGCCGATGGGCAGCCTGCGCATGTCACCACAGGTATATACCCCGCGCTCCGCCAGGTAGCGGCCAATGCCATTGGCGATGCCGCAGAGTTCGGTGACTGGTACAGGGGCCAGGGTCGCGCGGGCCCGAACCGGTGGGATGATGGTCAGGCCGTTGGGCTTCCGCAGCTTGGCGGCATATTTGGCGGTGGTCTTGTCGCCGCTCAGTCCCACCGAGCAGAGCACCCCACCGGAGGCCTCCAGCACGATCTGTTTGACCCGCCGGGCGATCTGTTCCGGCGGCCCCAGCAGACGCTGGCAATGGGTGACATCCAGAAAGGCCTCGTCCACCGAGAAGATCTCCATGTCCGGGGTGAGGTGGGAGAGGGCCTGCATGATATCGGAGGAGACCCTGGCGTAGCGTTCCGGGTGGGCCGGTACCTGGATGAAGCCAGGACAGATCTGTTGCGCCTCTTTCAGCCGCATGCCGGTGCGCACGCCATAGGCGCGGGCCTCGTAGGAGCAGGTGATGATGCAGGTGCCCTGGGCGCCGTTGGTGACGCCGATGGGGCGGCCCTGCCACTCCGGGTGGTCCAGCTGCTCCACGCTGCAGAAGAAGGCGTTCATGTCCACCAGGATGATGGCGCGCGGCCAGATAGGTATCACTTGCGAATCAGGTCGGTTCATCATCAATAACGGCGCAGTTGACCCACCAGTACACCCTGGATGCTGACCCGTTCAGCGGAGTAGGTGAGGGGGGGCATCCGGGGGTTGTCGGCGATCAGCATGATCTGGCCGTTCGGTCGCTGCCGCAGGCGCTTGAGGGTGGCCTCTTCACCGTCGATCAGCGCCACCACGATCGCATTGTCGTTCGCGGTCTCCTGGCGTTTCACAATGATCAGGTCGCCGTCCAGAATGCCGGCCTCGATCATGGAATCCCCTTTGACCTGCAGGGCGTAGCGATCGGGGCCGAGCAGATAGTCGGCGAGATTGAGGCTCTCCTGGTCAGCGATCGCCTCGATGGGCCTGCCGGCGGCGATGCGGCCCAGCAGGGGTAGCTTGAGGGCCGTATCACGCTGCTCCCCGGCAAGTTCGATACCGCGTTTGCGTCCCGGGATCAGACGTAGATAACCCGCCTCCGCCAGCGCCTGCACATGGCGGTGCGCCGTGCCCTTGGAGCGGATGCCGATGCCGACGGCAATCTCCTCCAGGGAGGGGGCGTAACCCTGTTTTGCCATATACTGCTGGATGAAGTCGAGGGATTTGTGTTGGGTGGCGGTGAGCATGATTCGGGTCAATAAGTTCTCTAAATGTTCTCTTGTTGAGAGTATAGAACATTTTGAGAACTATAAACAGTCTCCCTGCGGATACCGCCTGACCGAAAAGTTATTCCATTTGTCTCGGTAATTACCTATAGTTGTATGAATAATAACGAATTAAATTGAATGAAGAGTGATGATGCCAAAGGATATATTTCAACGATTCGCCCTGGGGCTGGCTATTATTATGCTGAGTGCGTGGGGGGTGGTCCTCATCCTTGCCCCAGACAGGATTACCAGCCTGTTCAGCGAAGAGCCGGTGAACCATGCCTTTGCGGGGATGATGGGGGCCGCGCTACTGGGCCTGGCGTTCATCTCCCTGGCCGGGATCACCCGCTGGATACCCACGCAGAAGGCGCTGGGTATCGCGATGCTCATCCTGGTGGTGGAGACGGCCTATCTGATGCTGGTGGCCAATGCGATGCTGGTGACACTGCCTACCACGATCAGCCTGGTTGCCGCGGCCGCGGTGGCATTTTTTCTCCTGATCTGAAACCGCATGCCTGATCTGTCGGGATTCCTTACGGTTTTCCTGGATGAAACAGATTCTTTGTTTATAACTAATTGGTATATATCGAAAATCTTTAATTGGTATTAAATTTGCCTTAATTAGCGGGAGGGAGCTTAAAGATTACGCTGGGACGAATGACTAAGAATAAGAAGAGCTCATCCATATGTTGATATTTATTCGGTTACTGCCTGAATCGGTTAGCCAAAGCAATTTACGCGAGTTTGTCGATCAGGCACTGAGTCCACCCTGGTGGAGACTGTTTTCACTCCAGAGCAGCATTCACTCGACTGAGATCAGAAAACTGACCAACGGGGAGACCTACTCTATTGAGTACCATGGGATTGTCGGTATCGAGCCGGCGATGGGGGCGGCGACGGCTGTGCGAAGGCTGCACCGGACCTTACTGAAAGGGAAAAGGGTGGAGGTGCGAAAGTATTATCAGCGTTCCCCCCTGCGTGACCGCAGAGTAGGGCGCAGGAGAGTTTCACTGCTCGATGAGTGCCGTAAACAGGACCGTCGCCGCAAGGTCATGCTGACCGAGTGGGTGAGTATCTCCGGTCCCTTTCGAGCCGGCCATCCGAGAACCGCAAAGGTTGCTGCCTATTAACCAGCTACTCCAAGATGCATTTGAAAACCTGCCCCGTTTTGCTTGGGAGATCAAGCAGGAGGTCGATCCGGCGGCCGATTTCGCTGAGTGTGAGCGCCAATGACAGAGTAAAGGATGTACCACTCTAGAATCTTCGGTTGAACAGCGTGAACTGTGCCATTCGCGGTGTAGCGCTGTACACTCAACAGGCAAATATCCCAATATCCAATAAAGTTCATATTGTTACCATGTTAAGGTACGGCTGATAGTAGCGTTGCTCACCCAATAGGTGAAATCCTTCAATGCTGATAAAGCTTATGTTTTCAGAACGATTAGTGCAGTACACAGCGGTCAACTGAGGAATCTAGGATCATGTCCCTGCACAGCGCCCTCGGGCTTTTGGACGACTCCATCATTCACTACCGGGGTGAACCGGTGGGAACCTTCGCCGCCTGCGATCCGAATCCAGTGGCGGCCAACTATACCGAGTGCTTCGTGCGTGACTTCGTGCCCTCGGCCCTGGTTTTTCTGATGCGCGGCCAGCCGGCCATCGTGCAAAACTTCCTTACCACGGTGATGCGGCTGCGTGGCCAGCAGCCGGTATTGGAGGGCCACGGCCGCTCCCGCGGCCTGATGCCCGCCAGCTTCAAGGTCGTTACCCTGGATGGCGAGGAGAGGCTGGAAGCGGACTTCGGGGAGCGGGCTATCGGCCGGGTGATCCCGGTGGACTCCGCCATGTGGTGGATGTTCCTGCTGCGAGCCTATCTGGCAACCACCGACGACTGGGCTTTTGTGAAAGGTGATGAGGTGCAGGCCTGCATGCGGGAGATCCTGGAGCTCTATCTGCGAGACCGCTTCGAGTCCGCCCCCACCCTGCTGGTCCCGGACGGCTCCTTCATGATCGACCGCCGTATGGGGGTCTACGGCTATCCGCTGGAGATCCAGGCCCTGTTCTACGGCATGCTGCTCAGCGCCCGGCAGTTGCTGAGCTGCAGTGGTCCGGAGACGGCGATGCTGGAGAACCTGGATATCCGCATCCGCGGCCTGCGCGGTTACGTGCGCCGCCACTACTGGGTGGACCGGGAGCGGCTCAACGAGATCCACCGCTTCAAGGCGGAGGAGTTCGGCATCGATGCCACCAATGTATTGAATGTCTACCCGGAGAGCATCCCGGAGTGGATGGACGGCTGGCTGGACATGCATGCCGGCTACCTGGTGGGCAACCAGGGCCCGGGTCGGGTCGATTTCCGCTTCTTTACCCAGGGCAACCTGCTGGCCATCCTGTTCGATCTGGCCACCCCACAGGAGTCCCGGAAGATCATGAGCCTGTTCGAACTGCATTGGGACGAGCTCATCGGCGAGATGCCGCTGAAGATCGCCTATCCCGCCTTGGCGGGTCAGGAGTGGATGCTGCAGACCGGGAGTGATCCCAAGAATGTGGCCTGGTCCTACCATAACGGTGGCAATTGGCCGGTGTTGATCTGGCCGTTTGTGGGTGCGGCGGTGCGTACTGGACACAGCGACATGGCCGAACGCGCCCTGGCACTCCTGTCGGAGCGCATCGAGGCGGATAAGTGGCCGGAATATTATGACGGCAAGCGTGGTGGCCTCATTGGGCGTCGGGCCAATTTTTTCCAGGTCTGGTCCGCCACTGGCTTTATCCTGGCCCGGGAGATCCTGGAGAATCCGTCCAGCCGCGGCCTGTTCGATCGCTGTACCCGGGTGGATCTGGATGCCGTGCACTGTCCGGACATCCTCTAACCCCGCGTAGCATATCCATTACACCAGCGACCCGCTACGGGGCTTCTATACATAATACTACCAGATTACCCCTGAAACTCAGCCACACTAACGGTTGAGGTTGACTGTAACTTACTGATGTATCTGGGATGCGATTGCAGGACACGCAGTAAATACGTCCCTGTAGCTCGACTGCGGCATCCTTGCCGCAGACGGCCCTACAATCTCAACCCAGATACCTCTTCGCAATCA
>JBDLIF010000066.1:0-9888 GCA_039714955.1 Pseudomonadota bacterium
ACTGAACAGCGGCGCCATCGATTACTGGGAGATCAACGAGGCCTTTGCCGCTCAGGTGCTGGCCTGTCTGGCGGCCTGGCGGGATGGGGACTATCTGCGCGATGAGCTGGGCATCAATTCCCCCTTCGATCCCATTCCAGAGGAGCGCCTGAACGTCGATGGCGGCGCCATCAGCATCGGCCATCCGGTTGGCGCCAGTGGCGCGCGGCTGGTGCTGCATCTGCTGAAGACGCTGCGGCGCCAGGGTGCCCAACGGGGCATGGCAAGCCTCTGTATCGGCGGAGGTCAGGGCGGCGCAATGTTAGTGGAGGCGGCATGATGAACAGACACTGGCGTCTGGAGACGGACAGCGACGGGATCGGCTGGCTCCATTTCAATCATGCGGAGAGCCCGGTCAATATCCTCTCCCAGGCGGCACTGGATGAGTTCGCCGCCGTATTGGAGCGCTTGGAAAGGCTCAGCCTCAACGGTGTGATCATCCTCTCCGACAAGCAGAACGGCTTCATCGCCGGTGCGGACGTCAAGGCGTTTCAAGAGAAAACCGATCCTCTGGAGGTGGAGAGGCAGATTCATCGGGTCCACCAGCTCCTGCAACGACTGGAGGAGCTGCCCTTTCCCAGCCTGGCCCTGATTCACGGCTTCTGTCTGGGTGGTGGTCTGGAGCTGGCCCTCGCCTGTACCTACCGGATCGCCCGGGATGACGAGAACACCCACCTCAGTTTTCCCGAGGTCCGCCTGGGTCTCTTTCCCGGCTATGGCGGCAGCGTTCGCTCCATCGAGCGCATTGGCCCCCTGCCTGCCCTGAGATTGATGCTGAGTGGCCGCGGCATCAGCAGCCGCTCCGCTCAACGGATGGGGCTGGTGGACCGGATAGCACCGGAGCGGCAGTTGAAGGCCGCTGCCAGGAGACTGCTCGAGACCCGGCCCCCAACCCACCAGGCACCCCTGCCGCAGCGGTTGCTCAATACCGCACCTGCCCGTCATCTGCTTGCCCCCATCCTGCGCAGAGAGACCGCCAGGCATGTCAAGCCAGACCACTACCCTGCCCCCTTTGCCCTGATCGAACACTGGAAGCGCCATGGTGCTGACCGGCCAGCAATGTTCGCCAGTGAGGCCAGCCAGCTCGGCCAGCTGCTGACCGGTGAGACGGCGCAGAATCTGCTCCGGGTCTTCTTTCTGCAGGAGCGGCTCAAGTCCCTGGCTGGCGACAGTGACTTCAAGCCGACCCATGTGCATGTGGTGGGCGGCGGCATCATGGGCGGTGATATCGCGGCCTGGTGTGCACTGAAGGGCATGCGGGTCAGCCTGCAGGACCGCAAGGCGCAATATCTCTCGAACGCCATGGGTCGGGCCCACCAGCTGTTCAACCGCAAGCTGAAGACCCGGCGGCTGACGCAGGCGGCCATGGATCGATTGCTGCCTGATCCCAAAGGCTTCGCCCTACGCAAGGCGGATCTAATCATCGAGGCGATCTTCGAGGACGTGACAGCCAAGCAAAATCTGTTCAGGGAGCTGGAAGAGAAGGTCCGGCCCGATACCCTGCTGGCCAGCAACACCTCCAGCATTCCCCTGGAGACCATCGGCGAGTCGCTCAGAAACCCGGCACGGCTGATCGGTCTGCACTTCTTCAACCCGGTAGCCCGCATGCAGCTGGTCGAAATAGTGCATGGAGCGCACACTGACCCGGCGCTGATCGGAAAGGGCGCCGCCTTCGCCCGCGCCATCGACCGGCTGCCCCTGCCGGTGAAGAGCAGCCCGGGCTTTCTGGTGAACCGGATCCTGATGCCCTACCTGCTGGAAGCCATCGAGCTGGTGGAGGAAGGCATACCACCCAGCCTCATCGATAAGGCCGCTATCGATTTCGGTATGCCCATGGGACCGGTGGAACTGGCGGACCAGGTTGGGCTCGATATCTGCCTGGCGGTGGCGGAAAAACTGGCCCCGGTCTACCACCTTGAGATACCGGAAAAACTGCGGGCGCTGGTCAATCAGCACCATCTCGGGCGCAAGAGCGGTGAAGGCTTCTACCCGTATCAGCAGGGGAAAAAGATCTTGGTGCGAAAAACCGCTCACTACCACCTTCCCAACGATCTCACCGAACGCATGATATTCCGCCTGCTCAACGAGGCGGTGGCCTGTTTGCGCGAGGGGGTGGTGGCGGATCCGGATCTGCTCGATGCAGGGGTCATCTTCGGCACCGGATTCGCGCCCTTCCGGGGTGGTCCCATGCACTACATCGGCAGCGGTGGTCTGGAACAGCGGCGCCACCAGCTGGATGAACTGGAACAGCACCATGGCGAGCAGTTCCATGCCGACGCAGGATGGACTAGCATGCTATTGTTAAAGGAGAAGTGACTATTCAGCATGTATGATTGAGCAGCAATAACATACTGATTACAGGTGTTTCTTAAAGAAGTGTCTGCAGCATGGAGGCTGCAGTCAAGCCTGCAGGGACGTATTCACGGCGACTTCTTTAAGGAATACCTGAAAGCAGTGACGAACTTGTGGTAAAGCTGAATAGTTACAAGTAGAACTTGATTCAGAAAAACTATACAGCATCCGCTATGAAGGAACAGAAGACCGACATTATTCCACTGTCAGTAGCTGACACTCTCGCCGCCGTTTTTCAGGAACGCGTGAGACGCACCCCCGGCAAGACCGCCTACATCCAATACGACGACAGCACCCAGCAATGGCAGGAGATGAGCTGGCGGGAGATGGCCCGGCAGGTGGCTCGCTGGCAGACGGCCTTCAGACAAGAAGAGCTGCAACCGGGCGACCGGGTGGCCATCATGCTCAGGAACTGCCGGGAGTGGGTCATGTTCGATCTGGCGGCCCAGGGTCTGGGGCTGGTGACCGTACCGGTCTACACCAATGACCGGCCTGAAAACATCGGCTACATATTGCAGGACGCCGGCGTCCGACTGTTGCTGCTCGAGAGCAACGAACAGTGGCAGGCCCTGCAGCAGATCCGCAACCAACTGGCGGGCCTGAGTCGCATCGTCACCCTGGAGCCCGTCGACTCCAGTGGGCTGCAAGCCCGTCTGGTATTTATCGATGAGTGGCTACCGGAACCCACCGACAGGGAGCTGCAGGCACTCGATCTGGAGCCGACATCACTCGCCACCATCGTCTATACCTCGGGCACCACGGGCCGTTCCAAGGGCGTCATGCTCAGCCATCACAACATCCTCTGGAATATTTCCGCCGGCCTGCAACTGATCTCGGTCTATCCCAGTGATAAGTTCCTCTCCTTCCTGCCCCTGTCGCACAGCCTGGAACGCACCATCGGATACTACACCCCGATAGTGAGCGGCGCGACCGTGGCCTACGCCAGATCCATTCCTCAACTGGGCGAGGATCTGCTCAGCATCAAGCCGACAATCCTGATCGCGGTACCGCGTATCTTCGAAAAGGTCCATGCCAAGATCCAGGAGAAACTGGAGCAGGATTCCAGCCTGGCCCGGAAGATCTTCAATAGCGCCGTGGAAACAGGCTGGTTGCGCTTCGAATATCAGCAGCGGCGTACCTCCTGGGCACCTAAACTACTCCTCTGGCCGCTATTGAACCAACTGGTCGCCAGTAAGATTCAGGGGAAGCTCGGGGGGCAGTTGCGTTTTGCCGTCTCTGGCGGCGCACCACTGACACCCGACATCGCCAAGGTCTTTATCGGTCTGGGTGTGCCGATTCTGCAGGGTTATGGCCTGACCGAGACCAGCCCGATCATCTCCGCCAACCCGATGGAAGATAATCTACCGGCCAGTGTGGGAGTCGCTCTGCCTGGCGTCGAGGTAAAGGTTGGCGTCGATAACGAATTATTCAGCCGTAGCCCCAGCGTGATGCTCGGTTACTGGAACAATCCCAAGGCCAGCTCAGAGGTTATAAATGGGGATGGCTGGCTGCATACCGGTGACCAGGTGAGGATCGAGGACCACCATATCTTCATCACCGGCCGCCTCAAGGAGATCATCGTCATGGCGAACGGGGAGAAGGTGCCACCCGCGGACATGGAGATGTGCATCGGACTCGACAACCTGTTCGATCAGGTGCTGGTGATCGGTGAAGGACGCCCCTACCTCGCCGCCCTCGTGGTGCTCAATCAGGAGAGCTGTGAACAGCTTTCGATCGATCCTGACGATACCGGTGAGCAACAGGAGACCCTGCTGATCGAGCGCATTTCAGGACACCTGGACAGCTTCCCTGGGTATGCACAGATCCACCGGGTCGCCTCTATTCGTGAACCCTGGACAGTGGATAACGGCCTGATCACACCAACCATGAAGGCACGCCGCGGCCGCATACTAAAACAGTATGCAGAGGTAGTGGAATCGCTGTATGTGGGGCATTGATCGTTATATACCCATCACGGATAGGTTTTCCCGAGGAAGGGTGCGTCATCCTTGTTCCGTGGCAAGGCGCGATGACGCGTAATAGCCAGTCTATTGCAAGGAATCGCAACGCCGCCATGGGGCAAGGAGGGCGTGCGATTTCCGGGGAAACCTATCCGTGATGGGTATATTGTTGCCATCCCAGTTTGTAGCAGTTGGAAATCACAGTATGTTGTCTCTACCTTGATGATTGCGTTCTGCGGGCGGGCTTCATTGAGCGCTTACGACCAAAGACCCCATTTCGCGTAGACAAGCACATAAGCAGCAATAAGTGCATTCGCCGTCACGTGGGCAACAACGGCATCTCCCAGTTGCCCGCGTCGGTAGAGTGCAAGGGCGAAAAGCATGCCTGTAATGATTCCGGCAATCCACCGACCATCATGCAGTAATCCGAAGAGAACGGATGACAGAAGGAAGGAGAACCACGTGAATCTGTTCAACGGAATGTTTTCAAAGTCCCGTGCAATAAGTTTACGGATCAAGTATCCGCGAAAGGCGAGTTCTTCGGCTAGGGGTACGGCGATTACCGACCCAATAACACGAAAGAATATCCAGATACCGGCGGCCCAATAGGGTAACTCTGCAAGACCGGCCGCCACAGGGTTCCTGGTAGGGTCAGACGCCGGTTCGAGTATGATCCACACGCCAAATACGGCGATCCCCATGGCTACCGCCTGCCAGGACCATTCCCAGCCCAGCCTGCTATAGCCTCTGCGAAAATGCCATATTGCAGCCGCCGTAACGATGACTTGCAAGGGGTAGAATTGGTTGAAATCAGCGGAAAAAGCGGCTGCTATCATCGCTGCAGCCAGCATAAGAAGAAATGGAGTAAGCAACGCTGTGGCAAGGTGGGTCTTACCTGTGACCCGGAACTGGGTGTCTGTATCTTTAAAAAATGGCATTCGATGCGCTCCTGCGATTACACCAACCGCAATCACAGTGAATGCGATCCAGCCGGCCTGGGAGTGAAATCCACTCACAGCCACTTCGGGAGAAATATGTGTACCGAGCAGGATTAATGCCGCAAGGCGGATGATGTTGGCAAGATAGATCGCCAGTATCCCCAGAGGAAAGAGCAGTAGCGCCTGCGGAAAGCGCAGTTCGTTACGCAACAGCCAGACGTAGACTGCGACGAATACAGTAACCAGCGCCATGCCTTCGTATCCTGAACACGCAGGGGCGATATGGACCTGGAAAGCGGCGGTTCCCAGGGTTCCTTCCTTTGCATCACTGGCAATGGATGGGTAGACCGAATCAAGGAGAAGATGTGCCAGCCAAAAAGTAGTTTCAGCCAGGGGGCGCCATAGTTTCTGGGCCAGCAGGCCACCCGCCCATGCGGCGATAGCGGCGAGACTGGCTACACTCAAGGCGATATATTCCCTTCGGATCAGTCGTCCCCAGAAGTGGACTGGTGCGAATGCAAGCAACCAGAACGCAAACGTTGTAACGCTGAGGGTAAGCCAGGAAATAAACCAAACCACCGGTAGGTGAAAAGAACCGTCGGGGATCTTTAATAATCGAACACTCAGGAAAATAAATACGCCAAAGCTTAGGAGATGGGCCAGCAGCCACACCCGCCAATAGCGATGTTTGATCCGGTTGAGCTCAAGAGAAAGATCTCTTAAACGGGGCCCCAGTACGACAAGGAGCCCTCCGGTAAAGGCAACAGCAATCCTGAGAAATGCAGATGAATTGGCAATTACCCAGCCTGACCAGTTTGGATTATTTTTTAATAGCAG
Organism: Pseudomonadota bacterium; assembly: GCA_039714955.1. GTDB lineage: Bacteria > Pseudomonadota > Gammaproteobacteria > Chromatiales > Chromatiaceae > JASJBU01. The sequence continues at coordinate 6,128 of JBDLIF010000066.1, forward strand.
CCAGGGGTCAAAGTAAACGGATACCCCTAACGCTTCAGCGGCCAGCACGACAACAAGAAACACCCTGCGAAAACCGGGTGCATAAGGCTTGACCTCAGCAAAAAGACGCCTTGCAATTCCAACCACGAATGTTTGCTTTGTATGTGGATTGGCTTAATAGCCGCATGAGACCATTCGTGTCGGTCTGTGTCCTTAGACTGGACCGCTGTACGGTAAGCCTTGGCCTTACTTATGTACGACGCTTACGTTCCGCGGCGATAAGCATTACAGTTATGAGCAGTGCAATTGCGCTCCCTCCGGAACTCACATCGATCTCAGGCGCAGAGACTGTTGTAACAGGTACACCACCCACCTTGGCAGGTACGCAGTTAGGCGCACAGTTATTAGGCGGCCTCGCATAAGCATTACCCGCAACCAGTAACATGACCCCGGTAAGCGCTGACATTACCCAGTGTGTTTTTGTCACCACAGTGCACCCTCCACTTTATTGTTTAGTATGGGAATTTGTATTCCCCTTAAATTCTAAGGATATAGGAAAGAAACAATAATACAAGTAGAAGTAAAAGCCCAAGGGGGAGGCCCAGGGTCCAAGCCAGGGGGTCAGTAGAGCCCAGAGAGTCACCATTTAGCTGACCCCGTTTTCAAAAAGATGAAGCGTCGATCCAGAGCATTGCTCTTTGACCTGGCTTTCATTCATAGTGGCAAGCAAAACAAGATCACCCTAATTAATGAAATGATGGCTTGCCTATTATCATGGTTTACCCCATAGCTAATAAATCCCTTTCGTCTAGCCTGTTCTCTATTGCCGCTCCATTAAGCGTACTGCTCGGTTCAATATTCATCAGTTCTACAATACTGGCCGATGCGCAGAGGAGACCTTCCATAAAGTACACCGAGGATATGTCAGACGAAGCGAAGATGTACATACTTACCTAACTGGCTTTACTTGTACTAGTCACCAGCACTCGTCCCATCCCGGGTCCCAGCTCGAACTCGAACGGCGTGGGCAGGTGGTCCATGGGCCATTCAGGTGAGACGTCCAGTAGTGGGGGCGACGCCTGGATATGCTGATAGAGATCGTCGCAGTGGAAGTGCTGGCGGTTCCAGGGGTCCTTATTGAGGATCAGCAGGGCCTGACCTTGGTCACGGGTAGAAGCCTTCCACAGTAGTAGCAGATTGGAATTAGGATGGTCCAGACGCTGCAGCAGGCTCTCTTCCCGGAACACCGGGTATTTGGCCTTGATCGCGTTGGTGCGACGGATGAAGTCTCCCAGATCGATCGATTTAGGTTCCCAATCCTCAGGTCGGGTCTCCACTACGTGCAGGCGTCGGCTAAAGCCGTACTCGTAACCGATGGGCATCATCACGCCGCCGGAGAACAGGGCCGCGAACAGATAGCGTTGCTTAAGCGCCTCGACGTTGTTGCCGGATTCGGCGAACAGGCGCTCCGTATCGTGGCTTTCCGGGAAGCTGATGGAGGGCGCCATGTCCCGGGTCAATTCGTATTGCTCCAGCAGCCAGGGGCTGGTGAAGTCCCACCACTTGGAGCTGTTGAACAGGTAGTCGAATCCGGCGGAGGCGGTATCGCGGGTCTGCGCGGGTGAACAACCCAGGGTTTCGGCCAGGAAGATCACGTCCGGGTGGGTGGTCTTTGTGCGCTCGATCAGGCGGCGCCAGAACGGGGTCGGAATCTGATAGGCGGCGTCACAACGCAGGCCCTTGAAACCCAGGTCTACCAAATACTCCACCACCTTGCAGCAGTAGTCCAGCAGCCCTTCGGGATCGCTGGTATGTGCGTGGTCAAACTGGGCCAGGTCGTGCCACACGGTGCGGCTGCCGTCCTCCTCCAGGCAGTAGGGGTTGGCCACCCGATCACCGTCACGTTTGAACCATTCCGGATGTTCGCTAACAAGTGGCGAGTCCACGGCGCAGTGGTTGATCACCAAGTCGGTGGATACGCTCAGACCCAGCATAGCGACGGCATCAGTCATGTCTCGCACCTGGTCCTCCGGGGTGCGGCGCGAGCGTGGCTTGCGAAAACGCTTGTCGATGCTGAAGTAGTCGGAGATGGAGTAGAGGCTGCCGGAACGGCCCGATTGCTGGATAGGATTGACGTAGATCCAGTCAAAGCCCAGATCGGCGGCGCGTTCCAGGTGCTGAGTCCAGTTGGGCAGGGGGCCCGCCAGGAGCGGGAAAAGGTTATAAATTCTCATTCGTCGTCTATTTATTTCTTATGAAGTCGTAGATGTTCATGTAGTCCTGCCCGGGCACGTTCCAGGAGTAGTCCGTGTGCATGGCGTTACGGATCAGCTCACGAAAGTGTTGTGGGTACTGGTAGTAGCAGTCGATGGCGCGGATCAGGGCCGATTCCAGGCCTTCGTTGTCATAGTTGTCGAACACATAACCGTTGCGTTCGTGCAGTGGCCGGTGGGAGTGGTCCTTGTCGAACACGGTATCCGCCAGGCCGCCCACGGCGCGCACCACCGGGATGGTGCCATAACGCAGGGAGATGAGTTGGGTGAGACCACAGGGTTCGAACTGGCTGGGGACCAGCATGATGTCCGCGCCGGCATAGATCAGATGCGCCAGCTCCTCGTCGTAACCGATCTCCAGGTGGCAGTCGGGACTGTCGTTGAGCATGCCCTTGAGGTGCCAGAAATCGGCATTGATGGCCTGGTCCGGGCTGGAACCCAGCAGCACGACCTGGGCGCCTCGCTCCAGGGACTGGAAGATACCATGGCGCACCAGTTCCAGGCCCTTTTGCGGATCCAGACGGCCGATGAAGGCCACAATGGGCTTGTCGTTGTCCGCCAGCATCAGGCGATGACGCAGGGCGCGCTTGTTGTCGTACTTGGCGTCGATGTTATCCACCCCGTAGCGTACCGGGATGAGCGCGTCCACCTCCGGGTTCCACACGTCGTAGTCGATGCCGTTGAGCACGCCGCCATACTTCATCTGGTGGGTGTGGAGGGTGGGCTCCAGGCCAAAACCTTGTCCCTGCTCCTTTGTCTCCACCGCGTAACGCGGCGAAACCGTGGTGACGAAGTTGGAATAGACGATGCCGCCCTTGAGCAGGTTCAGGGCATGCTGATTGGTATTGTCGCGCAACCGGTCGTAGTCGAAGTAGCGATCCGGATCATGCAGCCCGGTGGCGCGCAGCATTTCCATGCCGGTGACCCCCTGGTGTTTGTAGTTGTGGATGGTGAGACAGACCCGCGGGTGGGTCATGCCCAGCTGCTGGTAGATCTCGTACAGCAGCACCGGCACCAGGGCCGACTGCCAGTCGTGGCAGTGGATGATGTCCGGCTGCTTGCCGGACTTCCAGAGGAACTCCATCGCAGCCCGGGAGAAGAAGGCGAAGCGCAGGATGTCGTCAGGAAAGCCGTAGACGCTGCCCCGATTGAAGAAGTTGTCCGGGGAGTGGGGTTCGATGAAGAAGCATTTGCGTCCGTGCACGAAACCGAAAAAGACGCTGCAGTGGATGGCCCCGTCGTACCAGGGTACCCAGAGATCCTGGTAGACCTCATGCAACTCATAGATGTGGTCATAACGCAGGTTGCCATACTTGGGCAGTATGATTTCCACGTGGTTGCCACGGATCGCCAGCTCGCCGCTGAGTCCGAATACTACGTCCGCCAGACCGCCGACCTTGGCCACCGGGGCCATCTCGGGGCTGATATGCACGATGAACAACTCCGGACGGTAGGCGGCGACAGGCATCTCGGGGGGCGCCTCGGTGGGCACGGGTTCCTCCACGTGCA
>JBDLIF010000067.1:0-9804 GCA_039714955.1 Pseudomonadota bacterium
TGACCGACACCACCACCGGATCATCCGCCTTGGCTGGCAGTGGCTCCGCATCCGCCTGGGGCAGATCCACATTCACCCCCTGAGTCAGCAGCGGGGCGGTGATCATGAAGATCACCAAGAGCACCAGCATCACGTCGATATAGGGCACGACATTGATCTCCGACATGGGACGATGACGATTGGATCTACGTCCCATGATCAGCCGTGGGCCTGACGCTGCAGGATGGTGGCGAACTCCTCCAGGAAATCGTCGTAACGATTGTTGAGTCGCTCCACATCGTTGGAGTAGCGATTGTAGGCCACCACTGCGGGGATCGCCGCGAACAGCCCGATGGCGGTGGCAATCAGCGCCTCCGCGATACCGGGCGCCACCAGTGCCAGGGTTGCCTGCTTGACGTTAGCCAGGGCGGTGAATGAGTTCATGATGCCCCAGACGGTACCGAACAACCCTACATAGGGACTGGTGGAACCCACTGTCGCCAGGGTCGACAGGTGATTTTCCAGATCATCCAGCTCCCGACTCAAGGCCACCCGCATGGAACGCTGCGCCCCATGCACCACCGCCATGGGTTCGATCTGTCCCTTGCCACGCAGACGGGCGAACTCCCGAAAGCCCGCCCGGAAGATGGCCGCCATGCCCGACTCGTCTTCCCCGTCCCGCTCGATCTGCCGGTAGAGATCCGAGAGATCGCCACCGGACCAAAAACGCGCCTCGAAATCCGCCGCCTCGCGCTTGGCGCGTCTGATGACCCGCATCCGGTCGAAGATCATGGTCCAGGAGCTGACCGAGGCAAATGCCAGCAGCCCGATAACCAGTTGCACTACCGGACTGGCGTTCAGGATCAGATGGGCGAAAGAGAGCTCATTCGACAACAGCGATCTCCTCTAAGAGTTTTTTGGGTATTGGGGTCGGCCGCAGTGTTTCCGCGGTTAAACTGGCGATCTTGATATGCCCGCTGCAGAGCAGGGTCTGGTCATCGCCTCTTCTGACCTCCTGGTAGAAGGTCAGGCTCGCCTTGCCTTTGCGGGCAATTCCGGCACTGACCTCCAATGCCTCATTGAACCGCGCGGGGCGATGATACCCCACCTCAACCTGGCGAACCGCGAAGATCGTCCCGTACCGCTGGCGCATCTCATCCTGCTCATAGCCCAGGCTGCGCAACCATTCGGTGCGGGCCCGCTCCATGAATTTCAGGTAGTTGGCATAGTAGACCACACCACCCGCATCGGTATCCTCGTAGTAGACCCTGACAGGCCAGACAAATTCGTTCACGTCGTCGCTAACGGGCCCTTTCCCCCGCTTGTTACAATTCCCGTTATCTGAGTACGGGACATTCCCTGAGTTCCCCGGATAACCGTTAATTTATCCATCACCAAACAGATCATTCTCAAGCGGTATCTGTTCACCCTTCCTTGGCGCCAGGCCAAAGTGCAGATAGGCCGCCTGGGTCGCCACCCGGCCCCTGGGAGTACGCATCATGAATCCCTGCTGGATCAGATAGGGTTCCAGCACGTCCTCGATGGTACCCCGCTCCTCGCCAATGGCGGCGGCCAGGTTGTCCACGCCGACCGGACCCCCATCGAACTTTTCGATCACCGCCTTGAGCAGGCGCCGGTCCATGGCATCGAAACCGCTGCCATCCACCTTCAGCATCCTCAAGGCGCGATCCGCCAGATCGGCGGAGACATGGCCATCCCCTTTCACCTGAACATAGTCCCGCACCCGCCGCAGCAGACGATTGGCGATACGCGGTGTACCCCGGGAGCGGCGGGCGATCTCCATCGCGCCATCCCTGTCGATACCGATATGCAGGATACCCGCTGAACGCCCAACGATGTGCGCCAGATCCTGCGCTGAATAGAACTCCAACCGCTGCACGATACCGAAACGGTCCCGCAGGGGGGAGGTCAACAGGCCGGCACGGGTCGTCGCCCCCACCAGGGTAAAGGGTGGCAGGTCAAGTTTGATGGAGCGGGCCGCGGGCCCCTCGCCGATCATGATGTCGAGCTGAAAGTCCTCCATCGCCGGGTAGAGCACCTCCTCCACCACCGGGCTGAGCCGGTGGATCTCGTCCACGAAGAGCACATCATGGGGCTCCAGGTTGGTCAGCAACGCGGCCAGGTCACCGGGCCTCTCCAGCACCGGACCGGAGGTCTGGCGCAGGCTGACGCCCATCTCATTGGCGATGATATGGGCCAAGGTGGTCTTGCCCAGACCCGGTGGCCCGAAGATCAGCACATGGTCCAGCGCCTCAGCGCGGCCACGGGCGGCGGGGATGAAGATCTCCATCTGCTCACACACCGCCGGCTGCCCCACATAATCCGCCAGCCGCTTGGGACGAATGGCGCGGTCGAAGGCCGCGTCCTCGCCCTGCGGCTCTCCCTCGATGATTCTCTCTTCGCGCTCCAACATCCGTTACGCCTGCTTGGCCGCGGCCTGCAGGGCCGATCGAATCAGTGCTTCGCTGCTCTGGTCAGCTGTCTCAACCGCCTTGACCATGCGGGCCGCGTCCTGGGGTCTATAGCCGAGGGCGGTCAAGGCCGCCACCGCATCGGAAACCGGGGTTTCGGGACGGTCCGGGGATACCCCGGCGGAGGCGATAGATCCGCTGCTCGGCAGAATCTCGAGCCGGCTGAGCCGGTCGCGCATCTCCACGATCAACCGCTGGGCGGTCTTTTTGCCTATGCCTGGCAGACGCACCAGAGAGGCAACGTCTTCATTTTGTACACACTGGGCAAAGTCTTCGGCGCTCATCCCGGAGAGGATGCCCAATGCCATCTTGGCCCCCACCCCATTCACCTTGAGCAGGCTGCGAAACAGCGTACGCTCCGACTCGCTGCCAAAGCCATAGAGCACATGGGCGTCATCGCGAATCGCGAGATGGGTATGCAGGGTGACCTGAGCACCCCTGTCGGGCAGGTTGAAGAAGGTGGACATGGGCACTTCCAGCTCATAGCCCACCCCATTCACATCCAGCAGCAGATAGGGGGCCTGCTTATCCGCCAGATCCCCGCGCAGTCTTCCGATCATAGACGTTGATCCCGGTTGTTGTTTGTCATCAATCGCTTGAGGGTAGAACCGGTATGGGCATGACTCAGCGCCACGGCCAAGGCATCCGCGGCATCCGCCACCGGTCTTTCGGGTAGGCCGAGGATCAGCTGCACCATGTGCTGGACCTGCTCCTTCTCCGCCCGTCCCGTGCCGACCACCGCTTGCTTGATCCGGGTGGGGGTATATTCAACCACCTCGAGCCGGCGGCTGACCGCCGCGCAGATCGCCGCCCCGCGGGCCTGCCCCAGCTTCAGGGCGGAGGCAGGGTTCTTCGACACGAAAACCTGCTCTATGGCCATGACCTCGGGTTGAAATTCATCGATCACCTGGCAGATACCGGTAAAAATCTGGCCCAGTCTCGGTGGGAACTCGTCATCCCGCATACGCAAGGCGCCATTGACCACATGCGCTGATTTCACCCCATTACTCTCGATGATCCCATAACCGGTAACCCGGGAGCCGGGATCTATGCCCAGGATGCGCAGCATTCAGCCGATGGTGTCCAGGATCTCGTCGGAGATCTCGGCATTGGTATAGACATTCTGCACATCATCCAGATCCTCCAGCATGTCCACCATGCGCAGGAGTTTTTCCGCGTCCTTCTCATCGAGTTCCGCGCTGGTGGAGGCGCTGAAGGTGATCTCGGCATTGTCCGGTTCATGTCCAGCCGAAAGCATGGCATCTTTAACATCCGAGAAGTCTTCGGGTGAGGTCATGACATCGATGGAGCCGTCATCGTTGCTGATGACATCCTCCGCCCCCGCCTCCAGGGCCGCCTCCATGATGGCATCCTCGTCTACCCCCTCCGCATAACTGACCACGCCCTGCTTACTGAACAGATAGGCCACCGAGCCATCGGTACCCAGATTGCCGCCCAGTTTGCTGAAGGCGTGCCGTACCTCCGAAGCCGTGCGGTTGCGGTTGTCGGTCATGCAGTCCACGATGACCGCGGTGCCGCCGGGACCATAGCCCTCATAGCGGATCTCGTCGTAGTTCTCGCCTTCGCCACCACCGGCGCCACGCTTGATCGCCCGCTCGATGGTATCCTTCGGCATATTGGCGGCGAGCCCTTTGTCCACCGCCAGACGCAGGCGGGGATTGGCATCGATCTCCCCGCCACCCATACGGGCCGCTACGGTAATTTCACGAATCAACTTGGTCCAGATCTTTCCGCGTTTTTTGTCATTGGCGGCCTTTTTATGTTTGATATTGGCCCATTTACTGTGTCCCGCCATGGTGCACCCTCAATAGAAACTTAAACAAGTTAGTCTATCACCCCATCAACTTGGCAGAAACTGTTTCGGTCAGACTAAAGTTAACCGTGCAGAAGCCGATCTAGCACTGGAACAAATTGGGAAGAAAACTCATCGGGAACCCCATTATCAGATGACAGCGTCCATGAGTGAATGGGTATCTCGCCTGTCAGGCAGGTCGCTGCCGCCCCTGCGCCGCACCCTGACCAGGGTCAAGGATCTGCTGAACAACTCAAGCGCCAATCATACCGCACTCAGTGAGATTATCGCCTTCGATCCCGGTTTTTGTCTGCACATTCTTCGGCAGTTGCGAACTCTGCCGAACCAGCCAAAAGAACCGATTACGAAAATCAGCAACGCCATCCCGCTGCTCGGTATGAGCGCAATTGAACAGGCCGCCCACAGCTTGCCGGCACTGGAAGACCAACTCAAAGGGCCACCCAGACGTGGACTGATCGACTGTTACAGCCGGGCTGCACATGCCTCCATCTATGCCGCGGGTCTGGCGGAGCGGCGCAGAGAACCCGATCCACAAGCCTTCGCCACGGCAGCCCTGTTACATGATATAGGCGAGATGATGCTGTGGTCTCAGGCAGCGGAAAAGATGCGGGAGGTTGGTCAACTCATGGCCCGGGGCGATGGGCGAGAAGCTGCCGCACTGGAGATCCTGGGCTTCACCTTTGAAAAGTTAAACCAGGCGCTGGGAAACCGCTGGCAACTGCCGGGTCTGATCCCGGATGCCCAGGGACTGTTCAACAGTTTCCAGTCAAGACCCCTGACGGTGATACTGGCCTGTGCGGTTGCCAGGGCCAGTGCAAAAGACTGGAAGAATCAGGAGATCCTCGACAACCTGGAGCTACTGGCGGACTTTCTGGGACTTCCCATTGACCGGGTAGAGGCGGAACTCCATCAATCTGCGGCTCATGCTGCCCGCCAACTGCAGCTCCTGCCGCTTCCGCTGCCGGCCTTTCAGCTCATTCAGACCAGCAACCTGGTCATCGATGCGTATCCTCTACCCTCAGGGAACAAGGCAGAAGCAAAGGTTGAGACGCCCATAATCCAGCAACAGGGGGTACAGGCCAGCGACCGGCCCCCGGCCATGCAGGTGCCGTTTAAGCCGGCCCTGAAATCCGCTGCCCCCAAGCATCCACTGCATGAAAACCTGATCCGCACCATCCAAGAGATGAGAGATCTCTATGGTTTACAGAATGTCATGTTCGCCATGCTTTCAACCGACAAAAAACAGCTCAAGGCCCGATACACTGTGGGAAATAGCGCGCAAGAGAGGCTGCAGGGGTTTACCGTCGATCTAGAGCGACCCAGTCTGTTCATCGCATTACTGAAGAAACCCCAGGCGCTTTGGGTCAATTCAAAAAATCTGCAGAAGTATCGGCCGATGATCCCCGAGTCCAGCAGGCAATCCGTCTGCATGCAGGGCTTTCTGCTCATGTCGATCTTCATCCGCAACAGATCTATCGGTCTGTTCTATGCCGATAATGGCTGTCACAGAAACGCGCTGACAATCGATCACTACAACAACTTCAAGGTGCTGTGCCAACGCTTTATGCAGACGATGAATTAGTACTAGGTATCACCCCAAAGCTCAGTAACCCGTCTATCCCGCCCGCAACTGTAACGGTAGTAGCGATAACGGAGCGGGTTTTTACGCGCGTAATCCTGATGATAATCCTCAGCGGGGTAGAAGGTGGAGGCTGGAATCAACTCCACTTTGATCGCTTCAGGGAAGGGTTTTATGCTCTCGATCCTTGCCCTGGATGCCTCGGCAACCGCTTTCTGCTCGGCGCCTTGATAGAAGATGGCGGGGCGGTACTGTTCTCCCCGATCACAAAACTGCCCATCGTCCCGGGTCGGATCGATATGCCACCAGAAGTAGTCGAGGATCTGTTGATAGTCAATCTGCGCCGGATCGAAGGTGACTTTTACCACCTCGAGGTGTCCGCTGGAACCCGCTGAAACCTGCATGTAGCTAGGGTTTTTTAGCTGCCCGCCGGTATACCCCGAGACCACATCAACCACACCCTCCAGCTTTTCGAAATCTGACTCGATACACCAGAAACAGCCACCGGCCAGAATAGCCGTCTCATAGTTGGCCTCATCCGCCTGGAGTGACAAAGTGAAAAGGAGTGGGAAAAATGTAATCCTGGTGAATAGCTTGCTCATGGTCTTCTCATCTGTTGATTGCTCAAGCAAACCATAGCCGGAAAATCCTCCTCTACCATCACATTTCAATAACGATAGGATGAAAAAATGCTCCGAATCTTCGGGAATGGAGCCCTATCAAATCGTGCTGAGCTTTGTAAACACGAAAACCAATCAGTTCTTCATCCATCAGTCACTCATGAAAGGGTTTCCATTCACTGGCCCGTCCGCTTTTCGGATCGTAACGGATGATGCGATGATTGTTGGTGTCTGCAATCAATAACTGTTCGCCGACGAGGGTAAGGCCCCCCGGTTCATTCAACTGCAGCAACCCCCTCTTGAGGTCGAAAAGGCCAGGCTGACCCGTTCCGATCACGGTGGACACGGTGCCTTTCCTTAGGTCGACGGATTTGAGCTTGTGGTTGTAGGTATCCGCGATGAATATCCGCTCGGGTCGATAGGCGGCTATCCCCAGCACATGTTGCAACAGGGCCTGGTCGAATGGCCCATCCCGGTCACCGAAATCGAACAGGCCGGTGCCCACCACTGTCTCCACCTTTCCTTGCTCGAGGTGAATCCGGCGTACAGCCGAGTCCTCTGCATCAGCAACATAGAGCCATTCGTCGATAATCGATAGTCCGCTGGGTTGACTGAAGGTAGCTGCTTTGAGATCGCCATCGGCGATGCCCTCACGCCCTGACCCTGCATAGGGCTCGATGCGTTCTGATCGAGTATCGTATCGCCAGATCTGGTGGCTGCCCGCCATGGCGATGTAGAGAAAATTATCCTGTAGCGATAATCCCCAAGGCGAGGCCAGCCCGACAGCCAGCGCATCAAACTCGCCACGACGGGGGCGTTCCAGCGTACCATTACCAACAACGGTGGAGACCTTAAATGACTTAAGGTCAATATAGCGGATCAAATGATTCCCCGTGTCTGCAACATAGAGTCCTTGTTTACCAAAGACCAAGCCTTGAGGGGAATCGAAACGAGCCGAGTCTGCTGCGCCGTCGCTGTTACCCGCATCCTCTCCGCCAAAGATTCTCCCGATCTTTCCTGTATGATCCAACAGGATGACGCGGTGATTCATGGTGTCGCTGATCGCCACATGTTGACCCGATGCCGCGATCTTCCCTGGCGCCGCGAGAAGAGAAGGCGCCAGCTGCTCCCTCTCTAGCTTTAGAGGAACCGGAGTGGGATCCAGGATCGCTGCATGATCCTCTAATAGTTGGCTGACCGCCTCCTCAAAGAGGTCATATCGTCCCTCCCCGGTTACTCTGCCGAGTACCGTCCCGGCTGGATCGATCAGGACTCTGGTCGGCCAGGCGCGCATGCCATACTTGGTTGCCAATATGGAATCGACGTCATTGACCACCGGGTGATCAACCCCGTAACGGACTACGATGTGTCTCAGCGTGTCCAGATTCTTTTCATTGTCGAACTTGGGGGTGTGCACACCGATCACCAGAAGTTGATGGCCATATTTTTCTTCAAGGCGCTTCAGATCGGCAAGTACATGGATACAGTTGATACACCCGTAGGTCCAGAAATCAAGAATGACCACTTTTCCATGCAGATCATCGAAGGTTAACGGCTTCTCAACGTTTAACCAGGGCATGCCCGGTGCAAACTCAACAGGAGAACCTGAAGTACTCTTCTTGTTCTGGCCTCCCCCCTCTTGTGGCTCCGCAGAGCAACTCGTCAGCCCGAAAAACAGGAGTAAGCAGATCGGCAAAGTGAGAATATGTTTGATGAGGAGAGCGCTATCACGGCAGTACATTTCCGAAACCCTGATTGATCGGTGTTGGTACCTACTAGACCATGGTTTTCCTGATTTGTCTCCACCAGAAAAAGAATGTTATGGAAATGTGATTATTTTGTCCGCATAGAACAGCTTAAAGGGTTTAATGTTTTCTACCATTTCCTCATGGAAACTACAGCCTCTTGATTCAACTCGAGATACTCCAGAACTATTCCAAGACCTGATGAAGATTGCTGTAGTGGTTGACTTGGCTGCAGATACGACACAAGCCTTTTTCATGCTGCTCACTTGCTTCTGGTCTGTGATTGTCAGCACCACAAGCGGGACAGTTTGTCTGAATCAGATTGATTTCCAACTGGCTTGGAACCGCCCATGTCTCGACCGAAATCGCGTCAACCTCACAACCATCGATACATAGGCCACAGCCACTACAGCTATCCGGATGGATGATATAGCTTGCTCCGGATCCCTCTCCATGCCGTTCCAACGATATCGCTTGATGGGGACACAGCCTTACACAGGCATCACAGCCATGACACACAGCCAGATTAAACCTAGGGATGAATGGCGCGATAGCGTCATGCCGAGTAGCGGGAAGTATTTGACCCACCGGCGTAGACCAGGTCGCTTTATCGACACCGAGTCTCTCTTCCAGGGATTGGTCATTGACCAGCATAGCAACAGTCCGGCGTAAAAAGTACCGCCTTTCCATCTCCGGCCCTTTGGCTGGCGGCATTACGGCTTTCAGGCCATCCGTCCATTTTTCCGCGGTAAGCTCGTAATGCCGCAGCGGGGGTAACTCCCTGTCGTGGAGCATCCGGTTCATCCCTTTAAGGGCATCATCAAGCCTGGAAATCTCACCACGCTGACAATTCGAACAATCGCCGCGGCTGAGCATAAGGTCCTTTACTCCCTTGTGATAGAGAATCAACAGATCACGGACTCCAATGCCGTGGACACAGGGAACGACCCCCTCGGTTCCGCTCAACCCTGCTCGTTCACAGGCCAAGAAGACGATATCCCGTTCCTTCCAGTGATACTGAACGGGGTTATACAGACGTTGAATCGCCCCTTCGGAACAGGCGGGCACACAGAGACCGCAACCGTCACAGGCACTGGTATCAAGACCCAGTACCGAGTCATCCAATATCCATGCCTGGCGGGGACAGGCATCCACACAGGAACGGCATGTGGCACTAGCCACGAGTGAATGGACGCAAAATTCCCCCGCCACTTCCGGCTGCTTGAGTTCAAGCAACGACTGTTCGATGACTTTGCGAAATCGATTCATATCTGTCAGCCATGCAATCCGCTAAGAATTTCCCCCGCTGCTGCCCTCACCAGGATAATCGCCAAGTGCAATGCACTCTCCACAGCAACGCCTGGCGTGCGGCGGTGCGCCTCATCCTCGACCCATCTCATGGTAGCTCACTCTTTAAGGCTTCGGATATAGGCGATGATCGCCTGGATTTCTCCCTCCGGGATATCGGCGCGTCCAGGCATAGTGGCTGCGCCGCCATATGCCGCAGTGCCATTCTTGATGATGTTCAACAGATCGCTATCCGTGCCGCTCATGC
>JBDLIF010000068.1:0-9730 GCA_039714955.1 Pseudomonadota bacterium
GCTGAAGGAGCACGCCTGGAAAGTGTGTGTACGTTAATAGCGTACCGAGGGTTCGAATCCCTCCCTCTCCGCCATTTACGCAATAGTGCGAAATTCTTTGCTGTAGCCGCCACAAGCCGACAAGAGACCTATCGGGTTGTCAGGTAACCTGTTGATTAGCGTTAAAGAATCGTTCCCAGACTAAATAAACGCAAGCGTATCTTGAGTTTGGATTTTCCTTGGCTGTTTTTAGAAATATAGTCCGGGATGGATGCCAAAACGCTTTGACAATGCCTGGATATGTTTCTTGCTCAAACTCCTGCTGAAGCATGCAGATAAATACTACGGTCCGGAAGCTGTCGTGGAGGCTTGGGATGAGTTCTCGCTGTGGGACGAGGTGCCCATGGACCCGGAATCCCAGCCCGAACTGGATACGGCGTTTCTCCCCTGGTTCGTGTTCAACTGGATCCCGGACAATGCCGAGGTGCTCGAGGCCGAGCACTACCCTGAGATGCAGGTTGCAGTGCATTATCTGCAGCAAAAGGGCTCACGGCTCGATTCATTCCATCGGCGCTTTATAGAGGAAATCTGTGCGCAGCCCTACAGTTTTTTCGTGGTCACTGATGTCGTGCCCGGCAAGCAGATGATGCTTAGTGACCTGCTGCTTGGACGCGAAGTCACCGTCCATGAACGTCAGGCATCGACTACTTTGCGCAAAGGATCGATCATCTACACCCGCATCATGACCATGGACGACAACTCCATTATGGTGGGCTGTGCACCGACGGTTATTTCAGCCGGTTTTCTCAATGAGTTCATCGATATCCGCGAGAACATGGCGGAGAAGTTCCCCAATTATGACCGGGATTTCCTGTTGGAGTATGACACTGAACTGCGGACCATCTATTACGATATTCGTGAGGTACTCCATAATCCGGCCCCGCCACTACTGCAAAACACCGATGGCGATCAGCTGCAGTTGACCAAGCTCTACTACACCCTGAAATGCACACCCTGCGAGGCCCTGGATGCGCTGGCGACGCTGGCTATGGCTGATGTCGATGAATTCATGCATGAGGGCACGTTCGACAAGCAGGGGGAACTGGTATCCATAGAGTTTCCCTGGCTGAAAAAGGGGAACAGACAGCATGCCGGCTGGGACAATACCGTGATGGGTCACATCACCATCGAAGGCGAACAATTGACCATCGATGTGAACTCCCAGCAGCGCGCTGATGCGATCAAACGCAAGATTACACGCCGCCTTGGAAAGCGGGCGGTATTCCGCAATGCGGTGATCCAATCCACGGAGAAGATGCTTGAAGAGATGCAGAACAATCCCGCTGCCTCGAAAAGGCCGGACAGTCAGGAGAGTGAAGAACTGATGGCCCTGCCCGAAGTCCAGGAGAAAATCAGGGAAATGGCGAGCCAGCATTGGAAGACGTGGCCGGATACTCCTCTCCCTGCACTCAAGGGCCAGACACCGCGTGAAGCGGCCAAGACCAGCAGCGGACGGGAAAGACTGGAAGTGCTGTTACTGCAGTTTGAATCGCGTGAAGGAGAGCCTCAGCCATTTGATCCGGACGTTGACGCACTTCGCCAGTCGCTCGGGTTGGATTAAAGCAGGGTCGTCCAGAGTCTGGAAGGCTACTGAAAGCCGCTCAATCAATCAGGGCCGTGACGGAATCCATTGGCAGGAACAGTTTTAACGGTTGGCTGGGTAGGTGAATGAAACCGAATTGCTGATAGAACTCGGCCGCCCGTTCATTCAGGGCATCGACAACCACAGCGTAGACAGCCATCACCTGGCTGGCCTGGACGATACGCTGCAGGGCGTCGGCGAGCAGGATTGAGCCAAGCCCCTTGCCCTGGTGGGATTCGGCAACGGCTAGTCGTCCCAGCAGGACGACCGGAACAGGATACTTAGGTAGTCGGTGTTGCAGTGCTTCTGGCAAGTCGGTGGCATCCAAGCTACCGGCACTGAGACCGTAGTAGCCGATTACCTGCTTTGGCTCATCGGGATGCGTAGCGACGAATACCCGGTTGACCCGCCGCCTGATGTCTTGGCTGGCGTAGCGTTGCAGGTATTGGTTGAGGGAGCGTTCGCCGCAGTCAAAGGATTTCCGGTCGTGCTGTTTACCGAGCGGAGCGATGATGAATTCCAATAGGATGGTCCTTTACCACTGGACGCGTTTTTTGTGTTCCGCGAGGGCCTGCTTGAGTTTTGTGCTGGGCTTGGGGGGGGTTTCCAGGGCGTCCAGGAACACTTCCCAATCGGCCTCGTTCAGCGTGAGGGTCTCGTGCTCGTGGATTACCTCGTCGGCCGCATGCAGTGCCTGGCCGAGCACGAATTCTGACAGGCTCTTGTGTGCATAGGCGGCTGCACGTTCCAGCTTCTGCTTGGACAGAGTATCGAGGCGGATGTGCATGCGCTCTTGCTTAACGGTTTCTACGTTGGCCATAGGGATGTCTCTAAATCAATGTTCGATAGTGTGCGCCAATCGTGCGTACATTTCAATACCGAGTCTCCAAGGACTTGGGGACTGCTATTTTACTGCTCGTCTTTGGGGATCAGTAGACACGATCTGGACATGATGGCTTTCTAAGCCGTAGAAAAACCGACAAGTTCGGTGAAACGCGCCGCAAAGGCCGAACGGGACATGGCCACCTGGCACGCGAGCGACGCCACTGTCCAGGCTCGCGCCGGGTCACGATGAATCAGTGCAATCGCGCGACCGATTTGGCGATCCTGCAACGCTCTGATAATTATGTGGCCTTGCGTACGGAGTCTTCCCTGAAAATCAGGAGGTTCTGATAGTAAGGCCACATCATGCTGACGGCTACATAAGCCTGACAATCTCAAAAGCGTCGTCACCAAGACTTGCCGCTATGATCCTGATCTCAATCCCAGTTATCAGCAATTAGGTGCCCATTATGGCACGGCCATCATGCCAGCACGTCCGAGAAAACCTCAGGATAAAGCCAAGGCAGAAGTAGGGGTTCAGATTATTGAACGATGGATTCTGGCACGCTTGCGCCATCATACCTTTTTCTCTTTGGCGGAACTAAACTAGTGCATCCGTGCTTTGCTGGTTGAGGTGAATAACAGACCCTTTAAGCAGCTAAAGGGTACGTGCCAGCAGTGGTTCGAATCTCTGGATAAACCAGTATTGATGCCATTGCCAAAGCATCAGTATCAGTACACTGATATAAAAACGGTCAAAGTGAATGTGGATTACCACATCCAATATGACCAGCATCTCTACTCTGTGCCGCATCAACTGGTGGGGGAAAAGCTGGAACTGCATGCCAAGGATCATCTAATCGAAATCT
This sequence comes from Pseudomonadota bacterium, assembly GCA_039714955.1. GTDB lineage: Bacteria > Pseudomonadota > Gammaproteobacteria > Chromatiales > Chromatiaceae > JASJBU01. Next base: position 3,313 of record JBDLIF010000068.1, read on the forward strand.
ATTTCCAAAACAAGCGCGTCACCAGTCATGCCAGAAAGTATCGTCCGGGTATGACCACTGTTGCAGCACATATGCCGGTAAAACATGAAAAGCATCATCAGTGGACGCCAGGGCGGCTGATGAACTGGGCCAAGGATCTGGGTGATGAAGTGTTGCTGTGGGTGCAGGCACTACTCAAACAAAAACAGCATGAGGAGCAGGCCTACCGCGTCTGCCTGGGGCTATTGAATCTCTCCAGAACCTATCCAGCTAAACGGCTCAATAACGCTTGCACCATCGCCAATCAAAATAAGCTGTACCGGCTCAAGCAGATCAAATCCATCCTGCAGAGCAATCAGGATCAGTTGCTGCCGGAATCAAAAGAACAGCTGAGCTGTTAATAGGGGACAGAGTAAATATTATTTTAATATTGAGTTATGCGCTATATATTTACTCTGACCCCAGATATGATCGGTTTCTAGACTTGTGTGATTTTTAGCGCTTTAAAAATCCACAACCTTATCGGCACATAGGAAGATCCTAGAGATATCATCCTCTGTCGCAATCTTGACTTGGCCGGGAAAGAGATCGGCGTATAGCAGTTCATCCCCAGGTTCCACGCCAATCTCAATCGCACAAATTCCACAGGCATAGATCTTTCCACCAGAATTAAGAAATCCTGTTACGACCTGTTCCAACGTCATTGAGTCAGATCCGAAACTCAGATTCTGAGGATTGGCTGGATCAATGAGGCGTGGCCCCTGTAACGTCAGAAAGAGAGAGACGTTGACAGGCATGTCAGGTGAATTCCCCGGCATATCTATCACTTCTTGCTCCATATGTGTGGCCAACCGTACGGCTAACTGGGCGCCCTGCAGGTCGTTGATATGGCGTTTGAGGTGTACAACGACGTTTTGACCATCTGGGCAACTGAGCGCTGTGGGTGGGGCAGCAACCGCGGCTGACAATATTCCAAAGCTAAGTGCGATCGCTAAAGGTGCAGATAAGATAGTTGAAAGTATTCTCTTTTTCATTTGATCTCTCCTCAATAATCTCCTATTAGTGCATACAATTGCACCGGCAGTACAGTAAGTACTTCTTGACAAATAATCCAGCATGATCAAGTAACCAAAAAGTGGGTTTACATTTCATATAACCAAGCTCAGAGTAAACAAGCCGGCATGTTTCATCCGACGTTGGAATCCACAATTATCCTGACCCACAATTTGAGCTGAGGAAAAACAAAAGAAAAACAAAAGGGTTAGGCTCGATCGATATTCATTCGAGTCCGACCCTTTAAATCATGACCCTTTAGATCAGGCTAGTGTGATGTGATGCCTTCTCTACTTTAACCAATCATCGGGTGTAACAATCTGAAACAGGCTTGAAACACACTGTAATATTTGAGAAATAGTCGAGAAATATCCCCCGCATAATACTCAAGTAGAAAATGCGATATGTTGCCACATTTTCGCAAGAGAAAAGCATCATTCAGAATGCTTCAATGCTGGAACCGCGGCGCCACAGCAAGATGTGGTATCGGCCTACCACCGAGAGCATAAAAATCAGGGGGGCGTTAAGCCGCCATTCTCAGCTCCTCACCACCGTTTGACCGGAAACTTGGATACCATTGCTGGAACTGTTTCTCCAACTCCCCATTGAGCACCGTAGTTCTCGTTTGTAACAGCAAATTTGCCCATTCCTTTGTCCACTGCATCTACAGCTGTTTCTTAACAAAACGCTTGCTGACCACCTGGTAGATGGTCGATTCGACAAAGGCCGTGGAGATGGTCTCTCCGTAACGCCAGCGCTCTCCATAGTTGGGAATCAACGCCTGATTGTTTTCGATATAGGTCCAGAACTCCTGCAACGTTTTTAGAAACTTCCCGAGGTTCGGATAATCGTGTTCGGCGCACTCGAGATCCCATTCACAGTCTTCGATCTTCAACAGCGCCTCATAGACATTACCATGCCAGACGTACCATTTGATGCTTTCCTCCTGTTCAGGGGTCAATTTCCCATTTCCACGGAAGGCTTGACCATCGTCTCACCGGCCCAGTCATACAGGTCATCGAAAGTCATTTTGCGCAGAATGGCGTTGATGGATTTCACTTTCTGTTTTTCATTGTTGATTTGGCGGGGTCAGAATGACGCGTTGTAGATCAGCTTATGCTGCTGAGTTGAACTGAACCTGCCTTCCCGATTGTTATTGTTGATTACGCATGCTTTGCTCAGACCGTGGCTTCTTTGAACGCGGCAGCGATCCGGCCGATGGGCAAGAACATAGCGACGGGCTCGGGTCGATCGCCGAGGGCACCACTGATCAGGTCGATCGGTTTGAAGCCCAAGGATGAATAGAAGGTGAACGCATCAGGTTTGGCATCTACGACTACACCGATACAACCGGCTCGGTTCCTCATCTCCAGAGCAAGCTCCAGCATGGCGCGTAATAATAGCCTGCCAATGCCATGTCCCTGGTAGCGGTTGTCTACTGCCAGTCGGGCAAGGCGCAGGATTGGAAGGGGATAAGCGGGTAGGCGCCGGCGCAGGGCTTTCGTCAGCTTCTCTGTAACTATCTCTCCGCTGGAGACAGTGACAAAACCGAGGATGTGGTCGCCTTGGACGGCGACATAGGTCGTTCCAATGTGATGTCGAAACTGATTCTGGCCGGCATAGCGCTGGAAGAAGCGATCGAGGTCGATATTTCCGCTACGAAATCCTGATCGATCGTCCCGAGGTTCTAGCCGGCGGACGCGAACTTCATGTTCCGTGTTACTCACGGAACAATGCTTTTAAGGCTTCAGTAGGCTGATCGTCCCGGGCGATGCGTCTAGCAGCTTCGGCCATTGCCTCATCAGTCAACACCAACCGGGAGGGGATGATTAGATCCTCGGGGATCTCACGCAACGCTTGAAGGTGATGCTGCAGCGCCTCTTCGATCAAGTAGGCCTTCTTCACACCGCGCCGCTTTACATAGGCCTCAATCTCGGCCTTGGTTTCTTCCGAGATGTAGGCGGAAACTTGTGTAGTTGTATTCATGGCAGATCGTCCTCTACAGTTTTGTAGATTTATGTAGAAGATACCATAAAGGCATGATCTAGCCTAGCTCTGGGTCTTGTTGGCCATACCAAGAAAGTCCCATTATCGTCTTCCCGGTATCCCATGGCGCGATAGCCGACGCGTCGTCTTTCAAACATTCTGGCGAGCATCGGCACCCTGCGGTCCACGTAGTCCATGATTCTTACTTCGCTTTTGTCAGGGTCCCAGTGTATCTACCTTGAAGCACAGGCGATGCAGGTTTTTTCAGATCTGGTTTCGCCTCAACTCGGTGAGCTTCAACCGTTGGCTCGAGAGCGGGCCGAGGCCCTGGCGCGACGATTTGATCTGAACACCGCCCGCGCTAACCTTGCGGCATCACTCCCGCCGATTGAGGAACGCTGAACATACCTGCCTGCCCCAGGGTAAATGCAGTGGGTACCTCTGAGTAACGGGGGTCATCTTTTTGCAAGATGCACTCTTCCAGCATGAATAACATGGCCATCATGATCAGGGCCATATGATCCTAGATTCTGCAGTTGACCGCTCCATTCTACTATTAACGAGTTGAATTCATGTGTATTTTGTTCGATAGACCGACTCATCCACTGGGTGAACCACACTACGAGGTAGATTGCACGTTTTTGGCGGCACATGGCCGGTTCATATTCCAGACGGAACCGGCATTTCCCACATCCATGTGGGGCATCTTCGTTGCAACTCCTTGGAATAGAATAACTATTCCGCGTCGTTACGCCTCGACCTGCACCCCCAAAAACCCACACTCTACCCCGTCCAACTGCAGATTCTAGGATGATAATGCCAGGATCGCCACTTACGGGCCTGGCAATCGGCCAAGCCCGATTCACTCTTGCGCACTCCTCAACGAAAGGGGCCGGGGCAGGCTCGAATATTTTTCTTACTCAGCATTCGATATGATCACTGACGGGATATGCTTGGTCCTGCCACCACCTCGGCAAGTCGGCGAAAGATTCCAGAACTGCAGCAGGTTGAATATCGAGAGTCAGGTCTTCGGGTCTGAATTTACCGGTTCTAACCAGCAGACCTCTGATGCCCAGTGTCTGAGCTCCACCGATGTCACCGCGGATATCGTCTCCGATCATAAAAGTCTCCGATGCAGTGGCGCCGATTTCTCCCAGGGCGGCCTCGAAGAAAGGAGCGGCTGGCTTTCCCAGCACGACGGCCTGCTGACCACTGGCGTGCTCGAGTGCTGTCACGAATGGTGCGGTGTCGAGGCGCAGTCCATCTTCAGCGCACCAGTAGCGGGTCATACCCAGGGCGACCAGTACCGGTTTCGGTTCATGCATCAACCAGCGGAAGGCGTGGTTGAGCGCTTCGAATGTCCAGCGTTCGCCATAGTCACCGATAACCACCGCAGCTACAGGGGCAGTTGATTGAATATCAACGATTTCGAGAGGCTCGAATTCTGTCAGAGTGGTAGGGGGTACGAACAGTGCCACGGGTCCATCCACATGGGCGGTCAGCCAGCGGGTCGCAGCGACTGGCGGTGTGAGGATCCGTCCAGTATCTATCTGCATGCCCATATGGTCGAGTTTTTCAACCAGGGCGGAGCGAGACCGGGAAGTGGTATTGGTAACAAAAAGGTGCGGGAGTCTATTCGAGGTCAGCCATTCAAGGGCTTCGTGCACACCGGGTATTGCCTTTTCACCCAGGTACAGAACACCATCCATGTCTATCAGTAATGCTCGAGCTTGAGCCGCTATCATCGTAGTCTGAACCGACTAATGTCTTTTTTTCAGTATAGCCTGGTGAGGAATATGCTGTGTAAGCGATGAACCGCTTCCCCCCTCGGAGGAAGTCGCCGTGCGACGGCCACCAAGAGGGGAGAATTATCTATAGGGAAAGAGGCAATAACCCGCTAGATTCATCTAATCATCATGTCGGTTGGCTTTCCCCACCCGGAGCACCACACGGGCTACCGGATTCTGCCAACGGTGCACACGGCTGTCCAGATCGCTGGTTCCACCCAGCAGATCGGTGTCTCCCAGGATACCCCGGTGGATATGCACCGTCTGATTGAAATCCGGGCCGACATCCGCAATGGCACCGGTGCCGGCGTTACCGCCCGGATCGGCGGGGATGCCGGGAGTATTCGGTGCGCCACCACCGGTGATGATCTCGTCATTCGCTTCCGTGCCCGCATCATAGGCATTCAGATAGAAGGTGTAGCTGCCTCTGCGTGAAGGGATCTTCAGAGAATCCAAACCAACAAAACCATCATTGGTGGGCAGCAGCATGGCGACGATGGAGAGGCGGGATGTGGAGTGCCTGTCGGTTTCCAGCATGGCTTGGGTAGTCTGTCCCGGCGCGAGCAGGCCGGCAGCCGGGTTGGCGACATACTCTCCATCGCCAGCCTCGACCTCGTCGATCAGACCGGAGAGATCGCCGCCCTCGGCCATGGCCTGAAGACTGGACGATGCCGCGGTGCCGACCTCAAACAGGTCCGTATGGCGATCATGGGCTGCGACCAGCAGGGGTGTGAAGTAGGTGGCGTTGGTGAGGTTGGTTATCTCCACGCTGAGTTCCTGTGCCAGCAGAGGTGTGGAGGCCAGTAAGCCGCCGGAAATCAGTAAGCTAATAATGGTCTTTTTCATGTTGAATCTCCTCGAATCCAATGGTTGAAATGCGGGCCAGGCCCGTAATGACAAATCTGAACCAGCCAACTCCCAGTGGAGTCACGAAAAAATCACAAATGTTTCACATCGCTCATCACCCTAGCGTTCGAAAAAGAGCAAGTAGGGCGGAAAAGCGCAGCGCCTTCCGCCGCATGGGCTGTTGATTAGGCATTGGAATTCGATACCGGTGAGCAGAAGGGTGAGTAGTCATCAATGTGGAATGGCGGAAGGCGCTGCGCTTTTCCGCCCTACGTGCTGTCCTCAAGCGATTTCTCGTTAAATGACCGCGAGAATTCAGGGTGTTATGGAGCTGGGCCTCTGATAGAATTACCGGTTCGCTCTATTATCAACCAGTAGCAGATATGGCCCTGAATAGCACCGACGAAATCATCGAAGACCTGAAGCAGGGAAAGATGGTCATTATCATGGATGACGAGGACCGGGAAAACGAGGGCGATCTCATCATGGCCGCTGAGAGCGTCACCCCGGATGCCATCAATTTCATGGCCCGTTATGGACGCGGTCTGATCTGCCTGACCCTGACCCGGGACCACTGCAGCCAGCTCCGGCTGCCCCTGATGGTCCCCACCGACGATAAGCTGACATCCACCAACTTCACCGTCTCTATCGAAGCGGCCAGCGGAGTGACCACCGGTATCTCGGCGGCGGATCGTGCGACGACGGTGGTGGCCGCCGTGGCGGCCGATGCCCAACCACAGGACCTGGTTCAGCCAGGCCACATCTTT
>JBDLIF010000069.1:0-9585 GCA_039714955.1 Pseudomonadota bacterium
TATCCGCAACGCCTGGTTGCCGAGGTGCGCAAGGTCATGCCCGACGACGGCATCATTGCCCTGGACAACGGCGTCTACAAGATCTGGTTTGCCCGCAACTACAGGGCCCACATGCCGAATACCGTGCTGCTCGACAATGCCCTGGCGAGCATGGGCGCCGGCCTTCCCTCGGCCATCGCCGCCAAGCTTGTCCATCCGGATCGGCGGGTCATGGCCATCTGTGGAGACGGTGGCTTCATGATGAATTCCCAGGAGATGGAGACGGCCGTGCGGCTCAAGCTCGACCTGATGGTGCTGATTCTGCGGGATGACGCCTATGGCATGATCAAGTGGAAGCAGGCCAATATGGGCTTCGCTGACTTTGGCCTCGATTACGGCAATCCCGACTTTGTCCAGTATGCCGACAGCTATGGCGCCATTGGGCATCGTCTGGAATCGACCGACTCACTGATCCCATTGCTCGAGGAGTGTTTCACCATGCCGGGCGTTCACCTGATCGAGGTACCGATCGATTACTCCGACAACGACCGGATTCTCAACCGGGATATCAAGGAAAAGAGTCGACTGATATAGGGGAAAGAGATGGCCGATCTATTCAAATCAATGATTGCCGGAGGCGCTACGCCAGCCGGTACCCTCGAGGTCGTAGCACCCTATGATCGAGCACCTATCGCACTTGTCGAAACATCCGATGACAGCGCGGTGGAACAGGCCCTCGCGACGGCTGACCGCCTATTTCGTGATCGAAGCCGCTGGCTCACCGTCTACCAGCGAATAGCGATTCTGGAAAAAACCGCGGCCATCATGACCGAGCAGGCGGCAACGCTCGCCATCGAGGCGGCAAGGGAAGGTGGCAAGCCGTTGCTCGATTCCAGAATAGAGATTACCCGGGCCATCGACAGTATCAGGGTCTGCGTCGATTGCCTGCGCACCGAGTCGGGAGAGACCATTCCCATGGGCATCAACGCCGCGTCCGCCGGCAGGCTGGCCTTCACCAGCCGCGAACCCATCGGTGTGGTGGTGGCGATCAGCGCCTTCAATCACCCAGTGAATCTGATCTGCCACCAGGTGGGGCCGGCCATTGCCGCCGGCTGTCCCGTTATCGTCAAGCCGGCCGAAGACACCCCCCTCTCCTGTTTTCGTTGCGTCGAGATCCTGCGGGAGGCCGGCCTGCCTGATGAGTGGTGCCAGGCCCTGGTCACCAGCAGCCTGGATGTCGCCAGCCAACTGGTGACGGATGCACGAGTTGCATTTTTCAGCTTCATCGGCAGTGCTCGGGTGGGCTGGATGCTGCGTTCCAAATTGGCGCCGGGCACGCGCTGTGCCCTCGAACATGGCGGTGCCGCACCGGTCATCGTTGCGCAGGATGCAGACATCGATGAGGTACTGCCGAAGCTGTTGAAGGGTGGCTTCTATCATGCCGGACAGGTCTGTGTATCGGTGCAACGGGTCTTTGCCCAGCATGCCATTGCCCGTGAACTTGCCATGCGGCTTGCGGAGGGCGCCAACAGACTGGTGATGGGGGACCCAATCCTTGAGGAGACCGAGATTGGGCCCATGATCCGTCCCGCGGAAGTGCAACGGGTGGATCAATGGGTCAAGGAGTCCTTCACGGAAGGCGCCGAAGTGCTTGCTGGCGGCAAGGCGGTTTCGGATACCACCTATGCCTGTACCGTTCTCTATAGCCCATCACCCGTCAGCAGGGTCAGCACCCAGGAGATCTTTGGCCCCGTTATCTGTGTCTATCCTTACGCGGATATCGATGAAGCGATCGACCAGGCTAACCGTTTGCCCTACGCATTCCAGGCCGCTGTCTTCTCAAAAAATATCGATACCGCCCTTCGCGCCGGCAAAAGGCTGGACGCATCAGCGGTCATGCTCAATGATCACACCGCATTCCGGGTGGACTGGATGCCCTTCGCGGGCCTGCGCGAGTCGGGCCTGGGGGTTGGCGGCATCCCCTACAGCTTCCGGGATATGCAGATCGAGAAGATGATGGTGCTGAATTCAAAGGAACTCAGATGAGACTATGTGTAAGGTTGCGTGCCTGCCCGCGACCAATCCTGACAATGGGCAGAATGCAGAAGAGACATGAATAATCCACCCATCATTTTCACTTTGACAAAGAGCGCCCTCTCACCCCCCATTGTCGTCGACTCGGTAAAGACGGGGCTGCTCGTTGGCTTGATCCTGAATCTGATCAATCACGGTCAGGCCATGCTCGATGGGACTTATATCAATTGGGGCGGCGTGTTACTCAACTTCATTATCCCCTTCTGTGTCTCTGCCTACAGTGGGGCCCGCGCGGCCTATACCACCTGCGGACTGCCTGTAAGGAATCCTGTACGATCGACGACTGATTACAATTCCACCGATATTTAATGTAGAAAGGAGCCCATTTTTCAATGCACGCGACCCTTCCCTTACTTGCTGAAACAGATTTTCCTCCACTGACCCGCCGGGCGGTGGAGACCCTGCAGGTCAATCTCGGTTATCGCTGTAATCAGAGCTGTCTACACTGCCATGTTAACGCTGGGCCCAAACGCAAGGAGGAGATGAGTATGGAGACCGTCGATGCGGTCATCGACTTCCTCCAGACCAATCCCACGCTTACCACCCTGGACCTCACCGGTGGCGCGCCTGAACTCAATCCCCATTTCCATCGTCTGGTGGAAGCCGCTCGTAACCGCGGCCTGCGGATAATGGATCGCTGCAATCTCACCATCCTCGAGCAGCCGGGTCATGAGGAGTTGGCCGGGTTTCTCGCCAGACAGCGGGTAGAGGTGGTGGCATCCCTGCCCTGCTATCTGGAGGACAACGTGGATCGCCAACGCGGCAAGGGGGTATTTGAAGAGAGCCTGCGGGGACTTCAGCAGCTGAACGCACTGGGTTATGGCCAACCCGACAGCGGGCTCGTCCTCGACCTGGTCTACAACCCCCAGGGGCCGGATCTGCCGCCGGCCCAGTGTTCACTGGAGGCGGCTTACCGGAAACACCTGGGAGAACAGTTCGGTATCGTCTTCAACCAGCTGTTCACCCTGGCGAATATGCCGATCCAGCGTTTTGGCTCGATGCTGATCACAAAAGGTGAATTCAGCCGTTACATGCAGCTTCTGCACGAGGCCCACCGGGAAGACAACCTGGAACAGGTCATGTGTCGCAGCCTGATCAGTGTGGACTGGCAGGGATATCTCTATGACTGTGACTTCAACCAGCAGCTCGGGCTGACGCTTGGCCGGAAAGGCCATCCCCGGCTGCACATCAGCGAGGTAACCGCCGACTCCTTGGAGGGTCGATCGATCCAGGTAGCGGATCACTGTTATGGCTGCACCGCTGGCCAGGGTTCCAGCTGCGGTGGTGCGCTCGGCGATGAGTAGGCCACGGCCATCAGCTAGAAGATTAGCGACACTTGCCGCGACGCGACGTTGGTCGCCAATTACCTAAAAACTCTGACCACGCCCTCAGGGCGTAGTTTTTTTCATTCTTCAATAAAACATACTTATACATACATAAATTTTAATAGGTATTATTGATCACGTAGTATGGTTTTTTGATCTAGGATTATTTTGTGGGTAAGCAGGTTTGTTGCATGGATATGAATATCATTCAAGAGGAGGTATTTATGCAAGATACTACTACTCAAAACAAAAAGCTCCCCTATAGCTGTACTGTGCTATGTGTGTCCCTAGGCGGTGCGTCGCTTTTACTAATACTCATTTATTCACTCTATAGCATGGGTTATTTCTCTGCTGAGACAGCTATATGGGCAGCAATTGGTGTCTTTGTTGTGGCCGCTACCTATGAGTCTTTTCTGGTGTCCGTAATAACAAGACACATGATCAATAGGATTTCAAAAGAGTCATAGATCCTTATTGATATCGGTTGACGGCTATCTCGCAGTACCGCGAGACGTCCCTGGCTCCTTTTGTCCAGAGACGCCCCTGGCCCCTGTCATAGCCTTTTCAAATAGAAATATTTAATGGATCGGGTAGCCTGATTCCATCAGGCCATTGTGATCTCTGTGGTTTGATAATCTTTCAACCAATAGCGATTGTATTATTGATATCAATCAAGGTCATGATGTACCTCCTGCATGGATTATTGATTCCATCATCAACACTAGGACAATATTCGACACGGCTCACCTATGCTAAATCGCTGATGAAACTGCTTCACGCATTGACCCTGTTTCAGCTATGGGTTGGATTGGCCACGATCCAGCAGGCTATTGCTTACGAATACGATCCTGACAATGGCGAGGAGATCAACGAGGTCTGCGCCGGTTGTCACGGTGAATTCGGCGAAGGGGGCAAAATGGGTGAATACCCCCGGCTGGCGGGCATGCCAAGTGAGTTCATCGCAAATCAGCTGTTTCTGTTCCGTGACCGGGAGCGGCCCAATCTCGCCATGGTGGAATACGTGGACCATCGGCAGATGCCGGACAACGACATCCGGGACATCTCCCGTTTCCTCTCCGTGATCCTGTTGAAAACCAAGCTGTCACCGGTCGATGAGAAAGCACCGGGCTTCAACGCCTATGCCCGTCTACTGGAATCCAAGCGCCTGATGCAGATCCCTCGCGCCGCAGGCGATATTGAGGTTGGCAGAAAGCTCTACCGCAAGGAGTGCGCCTCATGCCATGGCAGTGATGGCTGGGGGGATCACGACAAGCGTGTACCCATGCTCGCGGGCCAGTACACCAACTATCTCTGGCGGCAGGTGGACAAGTACCGGAAAAAGATTCGCATCCATGACGAGGATGCCCCCGAAGAGGAGTTGCTGCTGGATTTCACCGACGATGAACTGAGAGACATCCTCGCCTATCTCTCCATTGTGGATGATTGATTTCGCTCACTCTGCCGGCAGTACCATACCCGGCTTGAGCCTATTGAACCGAACTTTTATACCCCCATCCTAACCTTCCCCATAAAAGGGGAAGGTCTGCCTGTACACGACTTCGCCGTTGACCCGTGGGAGAAACCGGATGCCGTCTGGCTCCCCAAAGAGGATGACGATATTTTTTACACTGACGCTAGCGTTTAGTTCTCCGCGTTTGACGTTCAATGCCGGTATGCATTGTTCTATTCATATTCTGCGATCTGGCTTCTCATAAAAATTATTGCCTCTTCACTTAAACCATGGATATATCAAGTAATTTTTTATTGCTCTGATCTGATTTATCTCCACGACTGCTGCTGTCGAATTAACTTACAAATTTTCCTTGAATTTATCCATGAACACATAATATCCCACCAACTAATTGTATTTCCTTAAAAAATACAATTTGGCGTAGAGCTTGCCTCGCATGCTGAGACCCTGCCCTGATCTGGTGATGATCAACCATCAAGGGCAACTGGTAATTGCTGGAACCCTAGCAGCAGTACCAGTCATATTCAGCATCAAACATCAGGCGGCGCAAACCATGAAATGCAAGCGAGCTCTCTTCATACTTTCAACACTCATCCTCTGTTGCGGTACATCCTGGGCGACCACACCCATGCCCCCCGGCCTGTTTCAGGCCGCCGCATCGACCGAAACCGTCAGGGCCGCTGACAAGGCGTTCCCCGGCCAGACGCGGCTGGTGCGGATCAACCGAGGGCAACTGCGCAGTGGGCGGCTCTATCTGAATCTCGGGCTGGCGCCCGGCATGACCGCGGAACTCATGCGCCTGGTGGAGCACGGCAACGGCTCACTGGTTTGGATCGGAAGGGTCGCGGGCGATCCGCACAGCACAGTGACGTTCGCCGCCGGCGCCGAGTCGGTGGCCGGCACCATCCGCACCGCCGGCCGCCTGTTCAAGCTCCTGCCGGCTGGCAAGGGGCTGCACCTGCTGTCCGAAGTTCCACCCGGCGATCCCTATCCGGAGATGGAGCCGATCCCCGTCAGCGCCGACGATCTATCCGCGAGCAGGGTGGATGGTGATGCACTGCCCGCGGCCGACGACGGCACCACCGTGGACGTGCTCGCGGTCTATACCCCGAGCTCAATGAACAGATATGGCGGTGTCGACGGTGTCGAGTCGCTGATTCAGCTGGCCATCGCCGAGACCAACCAGGCCTACCTCAATAGCGGTGTGGCCACCCGCTTGCGCCTGGTGCACACGGCGCTGGTCGATTACACCGAATCCGGTGATATGGGAACCGACCTGAGCCGCGTCACCTCCCCCACCGACGGTCACATGGACGAGGTCCATGCACTGCGCGAGCAGGTCGCCGCGGACACCGTGACCCTGATCGAGGAAAGCCCGGATTACTGCGGCATTGCCTGGCTGATGACGAGCCTCTCGGCAAGCTTCGAAAGCCACGCCTTCAGCGTCGTCTACTCCCAATGCGCCACCGGCTACTACAGTTTCGGTCACGAGCTCGGCCACAACATGGGCTCGCAACACGATCACGCCAATGCCAGCACTACTGCCCTCTTCGACTACTCTTATGGCTGGCAGGACCCCGATGCACTATTCCGCACCATCATGGCCTACAGCTGCACCTTAGGCTGCACCCGGGTACAGCATTTCTCCAACCCGGCAGTGAGTTACGCGGGTCTGCCGACCGGGGTTGCCGATTACGCCGATAATGCCCGTTCACTCAACGACACGGCATACACCGTCTCCAACTGGCGTGAAAGCATACCGCTGCTGCCGCCGCAGGCGCCCACCGGGCTGTCGGCCGTTGCCGGCGGCGCCGACCGCATCGCGCTCTCCTGGACCGACAACGCGACACTCGAGGATGGCTTTCGACTGGAGCGCGCCGAAGCCGGCGGTCCATTCTCGGAAATCGCCGTACTGCCGGCGGACACGGTCGCCTACACGGACATTGGCCTGAACGCCGAGACCGGCTACAGCTACCGCATCTACGCCTACAACAGCGCCGGCGTCTCGGCCGATTCCAACACCGCAAGCGCCACCACCGAGGCGCCGCCGTTCTCCGTGGATCAGACCGCCAACGGCGAGATCTTCGGGATCGGGACCGTCACCGGCGACTACACCGATACCTGGGACGTCGATGGTATCAGCGAGATCATCGAAGAGCGTCAATCCGGCGGCAAACCGTCAAATCGCCATGCCTTGCTGGAGCACAGCTGGTCCTTCGACGTTCAGCCGGCGGAGGCCGTGGTGGTGATCGCCCAGCTGCAGACGGATGCCGCCGACGGTGAGGCCTTCCGCTTCGCCTACTCCACCGACGGCCAGCGCTACGCCGACATGTTCACGGTGACCGGTGCCAGCGCCGCCGAGCAAAGGTTCGTCCTGCCTTACGGGGTCAGCGGGACCCTCTACGTGCGTGTCAGCGACACCCAACGCACCTCCGGGTTGATCACCAACTACAGCATCGGCGTTGACCAGCTGCTGATCCGCTCCGAGACCTCGGACGGCGAGCCCCCCATGGCGCCGTCGGGCACCTTGGCCGAGGCCCTGTCATCCAGCGAGATCAACCTGAGCTGGATCGACAACGCGGATGACGAGTATGGCTTCGAGCTGGAGCGCAGCAGTGACGGCGGTACGACCTGGGCCCTGGCCGCCAGCCTGCCCGCGGACCAACAAGACTACACCGATGGCGGACTCGCGCCGGAGACCGGTTATCTCTACCGGGTGCTGGCCTTCAACGGTTCCGGACGCTCGGCTTACAGCGAGGAGGCCATTGCAATGACCCTGCCCGGGGCAGCCATCGACCTGAGCGCCGTTGTCGGGAAGATCCGAGCCGACGTCTATGTCGACCTGAGCTGGAGCGGCGCGGACTCGGCCCTGGACATCTATCGCGACAATGCGCTGATCGCTGCGGCGGAGGCGAATGATGGCGCCTATCGGGATCTGCTCGGCAAGGTCAAAGGCACCTTCGTCTACCAGGTCTGCGAGACCGGGACGGCCAGCTGCTCAGAACCGGTGAGCGTCACACCTTGAACCTAGAAACCGCAGTTGGACGGGTTGAAGATGGGAACAAAGCCGGGGGGCCAGGCTGGCCCCTCGGTAATGATAATGACCAGCTAAGCAACCCCTTAAAGTCAGAAATAGAAAGCTACTGCAATCTGGGGACCGCTAAAACTCAATTTTTGCAACAGGTCATCGTCGCCTTGATCCCACTCCAGGTAACGGTATGCCAAACGCGTATCGCCCCAGCTGGCTTGATAAGCTATCCCCGCCATCGCCTGCCAAGTCAAGTCGGAGTCGCCGGTACCGATGTCCGCTTGATACGGGATGAACCAGTTCTCATTGATGTTTGTGCGCCCTCTAAGCCCGATAACTCCATCCCACAAATCGACATCCTGGGAAAGGGTTAACGGAGGCAACTGATTGCTGGTCAGGTTGGATTCAGTTTCGATAGTAAGATAGCGAAGGCCCGCCAGAAGGTCCAGGTTTGAACGACCGGTCTGATAAAGATTGTAACCGCCATAGAGACCGACCTGCCATCCCTTCAGATCCAGTTCCACCTTATTGTAAAGGCGATTATCCCTGTCCTTGTCGTCTCCCAGGTCCAGGTAGATCAGATCGCCCAATATCGACCACTTGTTCTTACGGGCCTCATAGGCGCCCATAAAAGCCATGTCGAGCATATCCGAGATATCAACCGGGAAGGGTTCATCTCCCTCTCGCTGATATTTCAGCTCTCCGTCAAGGGTTGGAAGCCACACATAGAGTGCTGCGCTTTGCTGCCAAGCACCAGGGTCGGCTGTTTCAGCTGCATTCGCTGCGCGACTGTTGAAGAAAAAGAGCAGGTTAATAAAAACCGCCAGTGCAGCGTATTTGGTTAATATCATCTTAATTTAGTCCTCAAATTTCACGTCTTTACCCTGTAGAACGAACATTTTCCCGTCACACCGGCAGAGCCGGCAGTTCACTTCAATCTAATTATTCTCACACAAAAAAACACATCAAGATACACAGCTGCGGACTTGCCGCAACTAATCTCAGTTTGATTGCACCAGATCATGGCAGCACCGCCTTTCGCCTAGTTATCATAGCGATACATAACACAACAACGGAAGAGATCATGCATATTAAACATTTGACATTGGCATTCACACTTAGCCTGAGCCTGTTCTGGCTGAGGCCAGCCTTCTCCGTGACAGGCCTGCCGGAGGCTATCCCCGAAGAGCTGCTCGAAGCGGCCAACTCCAGTTACATCTTTGTCTTCGATGATAATGTGGGGGCGGGTCAGATACGCGGCCAGGCCAGACGACTGACAAAGCAGGCTGGGGGCGAACTGCGTCTCGTATTCACCAAAGCCATCAAAGGCTTTTCCGCTTCCGTCTCCGCCACCGCCGCGGCACATATCGGGGCCAGCCCGAATATTGCTTATTACGAACCAAATCTTATCTATTGGGCCACCGACATGAAGAACCGTTCTGATGCCGACGAACGGGGGCGTGCCGCCTCTCCAGGCAAAGGGCCAGGACGTGATGACGATGATGACGATGACGAGGAGCCCGCAGAGGTCACCCCATGGGGCATAGATCGTGTCGGTGGACCGGTTGACGGCACTGGCCTGCACGCCTGGATTATCGATTCAGGCATAGATCTGGACCACCCTGATCTGAATGTCGATGTAAACTTAAGCGCCAACTTCGTCGACATCGGTAGAGATGATAGCCCGG
>JBDLIF010000070.1:0-9573 GCA_039714955.1 Pseudomonadota bacterium
AGATAGATACCTATGCCCAAACCAAACAGGGCGAATATCGGCGGGCCCCAGGAGCTGACCGAGGGTGCGTCCGACAAGCGACTACCGTTATAGGCCAGGCGCCAGGCCCCATGCATCAGGGAGAAGAGCATGGCGATCATCACTGTCCAGGCTAATCCGCTTGCTAGATTGTCGTTTATCGCCGTTACCTCCGCTGCGTCGTCCGTCGCCTCCCCATCAATCAGCTTTTGCAATCCTGGCAACTCCGGCCATGCGAGGTCTGCCGATTGCAGATCACCTTCGATATGTAACGGCAGGCCCTGGATAATTTCCCGCTTTCCTGTAAGTAAATGCTTACCCACCAGAACTACGGGGCTGGTCAAGGACTCGGCTCCGATCCCGAAATAATCCATGACCTCTTGGAATATTTGATCGCCGGGCGGCTCGGAAATATCTACCGGGTAGAGTTCCAGGCTCTCCGCATGCTGCGCTGTCAGTGGAACCAGAAATTCCTCGATGACCTCCGGACACTCCTCACAGAAGGGGGGGTAAAACAATATGGCCTTTATGCTTGGCGAATCCTGCGCCAACGCCTCAGCGAGAGGTAAGGCCATGAGCAACAGAAGGAGTAAAAACCAAACGTTTTTTCTTGTTAGTGGATCCATTTCGAATTCCGGGTGATTGCAATAAGGGGTCTGAACTTGATCAGATCAGTTGTTAGAAAAAACTTAACCAAACTAATGATTCCTTTCGACGGAAAAAATTCGCTTTAGATCCAGCCGGGAGGAAAAAAAATAAAACCCACAACAGGCGAACCTGAAGTGGGTTTATGCGAAAGTCCCTTTTCAGTCTTGCCAACCAAGCAAGAGGTAGTTGAACCTAGAATCCTCAGTTGACCGCTATCCGCGGTACTAATCGCGTTGAAAACATGAGCTTCATCCCTATTGAAGATATTCAGCTGTTGAGTGAGCAGCGCTACACCGCGAATTGTACGCTTGTGGCGGTGCATGGCGGCGTTACAACTCCTTACAATAGAACAACTATTCTGCGTCGTCGTGCCTTGCCCTACACCACCACAAGCGCACCCTTCACGGTGTTCAACTGAGGATTCTAGGTTGAAGATCCTGCAGGAGCGCGTTTCGCACCGCGGGATCCAGCTCGGAAACCCTGTGGTTGTATGCCGGATGATCTATTCCCATGGTGAGGCCGGCGCCACTTTGCAGCGCATCGACCATCCCCTGAGTCAGCTCGAAGCGCATGAAGTGAACCGACGAGGTCTTCTCCTCGGTCTCCCGCTCCAGATCCTCGTTGGCGATGGGCCGGACCTTGTCGTAACCCTCGACCTGCACCCAGACCGCCCGGTCGATGCCGATCATCCTGGCCAGGGCCGCCTTGCGATCCTGCTCATCGGCAAATTCGACCATGAAGGTGGCCTTCCAGTTCAATCCGTCGGGGATCAACGGATTGTAGACATCCAGCTCTTCCTGGATGCCTTCGGGTTCGAAGATACGTTCGATACGCAGCATCTCCTGCACCTGGTACTGCATGGTCAGGGCATCCTCGAAATAGAGTGCCGCATTGGGTCCGATGGGAACGCGGCGGGTCTTTTTGTGCTGCATGACCTTGGCGCGGAATTCCGGGCGGATGCGGGCATATTCTTCCAGGCTATAGAGGTCTGCATGGGACAACTGGCTCATGGATTAGTTCTCCCGTCACTCGTGGGCGATCGGTTTGTCGGTAAACAGGTAGTCCTTCAGCTCCTTGTCGAAGCTGGGGTCCTGGCGGCGGATCCACTCCAGCAGCATGGAGGCGTGCTCCTTCTCCTCGTCCCGGTTGTGCGCCAGGATGGCGCGCAGTTCAGGATCAGAGCAGGCGTCCACCCGCTGGTTGTACCAGTCCACCGCCTCCAGCTCCTCCATCAGCGAGACGATGGCCCGGTGCATATCGCGGGTTTGCGCGCTGAGTTGTTCTACAGGTTCGTGATAGCCTTCATTTGCCATTTTTTATCTCCTTGAGGATTCAGATACCGTAAGCCTTACGCAGCATACTGATGGGGTGTTCCGGTTCGCGGCCGTCCCGCAGACCGTTTTCGATATGGTGACCCGCCATCGGGCAATCGCTGCCATAGTGGTCGGCCTGGATCTGCTTGACCTTGTTCACCACCGGGCGGCCGATCTTCATGGCGTGTTCGTGGAATTCGCTCTTCACCGCATAGGTGCCGTCATGGCCTGAGCAGCGTTCGATGATCTCGACCTGGGTATCGGGTATCAACGAGAGCAGCTCCCGGGTCTTCTGGCCGACGTTCTGCACCCGCTGGTGGCAGGCAGCGTGATAGGCGACCTTACCCAGACCCTGGGTAAAATCGTTTTTCAGCTTGCCGTGCTTGTTGCGGATCATCAGGTACTCGAAGATATCAAAGATTGCCTCCGCGACCTTTTTTACCTGCGCATCATCCGGGAACATCAACGGCAACTCCTGCTTGAACATCAGCGCGCAGGAGGGCACCGGGGCGACGATGTCCCAACCCTCGTCCACCAGCTTGGCGAGCACCGGGATGTTGGCCTCCTTGGCCTGCTCGACGGCCTTCAGGTTGCCCAGCTCCAGTTTCGGCATGCCGCAGCACTGCTCCTTCTCGGCAATGGTTACCGGGATGTCGTTATGCTCGAACACCGCCACCAGGTCCTCACCCACATGGGGTTCGTTATGGTTTCCATAGCAGGTGGCAAACAGGGCAACCTTGCCCTTTGTCTCACCCGCGGGCTCACCGTCGGCCTGGATGTTGCGGTGATCGGCCAGACGGCTGCGCAGGGACTTGCCGTGAAACTCCGGTAGTTTGGCCTCTGGGTGGACACCCAGGCCCTGATCCAGAATCTCACGAAAATTCTTTGCCTTGTTGAAGGCATTGACCACCCCGGAGACCACCGGGATACCCGCCAGTTTGCCCAGGTTATCGGTGCTGGTAAGAATGCGGTCGCGCAGTTTCACGTCACCCTTCTGGTACTTCACCGCCTTGGCGCGCAGCATCAAGTGAGGGAAATCGATATTCCACTCATGGGGTGGTGTGTAGGGGCACTTGGTCATGTAGCAGAGGTCACAGAGATAGCAGTGGTCGACCACCTGCCAGTAGTCTTGCTTGGCAACGCCATCGACCTCGAAGGTGTCCGACTCGTCCACCAGATCGAACAGGGTGGGAAAGCTCTGACAAAGGCTGACACAACGACGGCAGCCATGACACAGGTCGAAGACTCGCTCCAGCTCGGCTAACAGGCTCTCTTCGTTGGTATAGTCCGGGTTTTTTTTCCAGTCGATGGGGTGGCGTGTGGGGGCTTCCAGGTTGCCTTCGCGCTGACC
Source organism: Pseudomonadota bacterium (assembly GCA_039714955.1). Taxonomy (GTDB): domain Bacteria; phylum Pseudomonadota; class Gammaproteobacteria; order Chromatiales; family Chromatiaceae; genus JASJBU01. The sequence goes on from JBDLIF010000070.1 coordinate 3,331, forward strand.
AGTGGGTCCTGCCATAATGAATACCTCTTGAATTCAGATGGAAGCGGGCGGCCCGCGGGCCGCCCGGAGAGGGGTTTATTCCATCTCGTCCAGGGCTCTCTGGTAACGGTTGGCGTGAGAACGCTCGGCCTTGGCCAGGGTCTCGAACCAGTCGGCCACTTCGTCGAAGCCTTCGTCACGCGCGGTCTTGGCCATACCCGGATACATATCGGTGTACTCGTGGGTCTCGCCGGCAACCGCGGTCTTCAGGTTGTCGGCGGTACCGCCGAAGGGCATGCCGGTGGCGGGATCACCGCACTGCTCCAGATACTCCAGGTGGCCGTGGGCGTGGCCGGTTTCACCTTCAGCGGTGGAGCGGAACAGGGCGGCAACATCATTGTAGCCTTCCACGTCGGCCTTGGAGGCGAAGTAGAGATAACGGCGGTTGGCCTGGGATTCTCCGGCGAAAGCGTCTTTCAGGTTTTGCTCGGTATTACTGCCTTTGAGTTCCATAGAGTGGGTCTCCAATAAAATTAAGTGGTTATTGTAAAACTGTTACGCAGGGATGGTTAACCCTCCGTGACTACTAGAATAGCCCTATTTACCTTCAGCACATAATGGTAGTTTCGATGGCACTGATAGGTAGCGCCTATTATTTCTTCGCGGCCTAAACAGCCATCAACCATAGCAAAAGCCAGAAACCACTCACCCTACCAGGCATTGAGAAAAGTCATTGCCATATCCTTGACGCATATTTAACTTTGTCGCCTCAATGGAGCTTGACCTGAAACTCCTTCCTAAGGTCGACACTCTTATCCCTGCCACATTTCCCGATAACACTAAACCCATAGCGCGAGGCGGATATTATGAAAACCAAGCTGCAACTCATGACATTGGCATTTACCGGAGCGGTCATCGTCTCTCTGGATGCATTAGCGGAGGAACCCATTCAACCCATCAGGCCGGTGCAGGAGATCAACCTGGCTCAGGTGGAACTGGGCAAGAAACTCTATTTCGATCCCCGCCTATCCAAGTCGGGCTTCATCTCCTGCAACTCCTGCCATAACCTGAGCATGGGGGGTACGGATAACCTGAAAACCTCGATTGGCCACAACTGGCAACAGGGTCCGATCAATGCGCCAACCGTGCTCAACTCCAGCCTCAATCTCGCCCAATTCTGGGATGGACGGGCAGCGGACCTGAAAGAACAGGCCGGTGGGCCGATCGCCAATCCGGGCGAGATGGCCTTTACCCATAGCCTGGCGATTGGAGTATTGGAATCCATCCCTGAGTACGTGACTGAATTCAAGCAGGTGTTTGGAACCGATAAGATCACTATCGATGAAGTGACCCAAGCCATTGCTGAGTTCGAAAAGACCCTGGTAACCCCCAACTCCCGATTCGACCAGTGGTTGTTGGGCGACAAGGATGCCCTGACCACCCAGGAACTGGCCGGCTACGAGCTGTTTAAGAACAGCGGTTGCGTCGCCTGTCACAATGGACCTGCCGCGGGTGGCAACTCCTTCCAGAAGATGGGAGTGATAGAACCCTATCAGACCAAGAGTGGTGCGGAAGGCCTGGCCGCGGTCACCGGCAAGGATGCAGACCGGTTCAAATTCAAGGTTCCGACCCTGCGCAATGTGGAGATGACCTATCCCTACTTCCATGATGGCGAGGCGGAGACCCTCACGGAAGCGGTTGAGGTGATGGGTAGATTACAGCTGGGCAAGCAATTCACCGATGAGGAAAATGCTCAGGTGGTCGCCTTCCTCAAGACCTTAACGGGTGACCAACCAGCATTTATCCTGCCGATCCTGCCACCGTCAACCGACAAAACCCCGCAACCGAAGCCATTCGATTAATCTGGTATTCAGTTCTCCGCTCATAAACGGGGAGTTCTATCTGGTACTCCCCCTCACCACAGGTTGGGGGGAGGGCGAGTAAAGGAATGAAATACATCTGATCTTCAGCCGATTGCCGCGTAGCGCCAACCCGCTGGGTTGAGCCCCTTTGCCCGAGCTGCCTCGAACAGGCTCTCAAGCCAGTCTTCAGGGCCTGCCAGATAGACTTCAATCAGGGGCACGCCTGCCATCGCGGCGGCCAGAATATCCGCCAGTTCTTCGCTGGTGCAACTCGCTGGCGTGGCTGAGTAGACGAAGTTGTCCAGGGAGTCGTTCCAGGAGCGGCAGAGGTTGTCCAGGGAGGAACCGGGTGGATTGCCTCCCACCTGGATCAGCTGCAGCCCCTCGGCGTTATCGATGGTGATCGCCTGCTCCACCAGACTCTTTATGGGAGCAAACCCCTCCCCTTTGGCGAGAAAAAGCGTCGGGGCGGTGGAGTCTTCCTGTAACACGAAACCGCCCATCGGCCCTTCAACCAGGACGGTCTGTTTGCCCATGGTGCCATTCAAAACCGTCTCGCTGAACTCATCATCAGGCTTACGGGAAACGATGAACTGGAGGTTTCGGCCATCGCAGGGGCAACTGGCGATGAAAAGCATGGCAGCACTGCCGTTCTCAGCGGTGAGCTTCACCTGTTGCCCCGCCTTGAAACGCAATGAATGAGTCCTTGGGGTCTGGATATTCAGCAGGGCCAGTTCCTCTCCCATCGGTTCGATCCTGCGCACATTGGCGCGGATCTGCTGATAGGGCAAGGCCTCCTGCATACCCGCCTCGCTGGCTTCGATCACCAGGTCGGAGATGGCGGTGCTGGAGCAGGCAAGGATATAACCCTGCTCCCGCTCCCTGGCGCTGATCACATAGTCATGTTCCCGCAGCTTTCGTACGGCGCCGGAGACCACCTTGCACTTGCAGGAGCCACAGTTGCCGCTGGTACAGCCATAGTCCAGATAGAGGCCGGCCTTGAGACCGGCATCCAGGATAGAGTCATTACCCTCAAGAAAAAATTCATGCCCGCTTGGCAGCAGACGCACACTGGCGGTGACGATCTTCAGCATCGCATCCTTGGCGAACAGTGCCGCACGGGCATCATCGGCCCGCTCCACCCGCTGCATGGCCTTCTGCAGTTGTGCTATGCAATGGGCGACCTCACTGCGCAGCTTCTCTTCCGGTGCATCCACCGAGGCACTCAGACTGCCCAGGGTCTCCTGCAGCAGCCCCTCCGAGGCGTTGAGTGCGGACTTGGTCTGCACCAGGGTATGCTGAAACCCCCTCAGGCGGCTCATCAATACTTCAGGATCAGGCATCCAGCCGTCACTGTAGTGCGTCTTGGGCTTGGCCTCCGACCTGATGCGCCGTACCCGCTCCAGCACCGGATCGGCCTCCATGTCGATGTGCGGATAGAGCTCCAGCAATACATCGATCGAGACACTGCCTTCGAAGGTCTTGGCGTCATCCTCGCGGATGCGTTTCTGCAGATCACCACGGCTGATGCCGGCCAGACGAGCCGCGCGGGAGAGAGAAAGCAGTTTTGGCATGTTAATCCCATCCTTTGTTGTCTTGTTTTCAGGTTATAGCTTGAACGCATACCGGAATATTGGCAATTGTGAACACTATTGCATGGCGGCGTAGCGGGCCGCTCCCAGCAGCGCCGCCTTGTCATTCAGGATGACCTTCACCGGCATCGCCTCCATCAGTGGACGCATGCGGCCCTTATCAAAGAAGGTCTGGATGAAGTCAGGCTGTTTCAAGCGTTCCAGGATCTGGGGCGCTATGCCACCCCCCAGATAGACCCCGCCGGTCGCCATGATCTTCAGGGCATGGTTAGCGGCCTCCCGGGCGTAGAGGCGGGTGAAGATATCCAGTGCCTCTTCACAGATCGGGTCCCGCTGCTCCAGCGCGATGGCCGAGACCGTGGGCCCAATACCCTTTTCCCGCATCTGCCGGGCCAGCCAGTCCGGCGTGGGGGTGGCGCGATAGGCGCGCAGGAACCCATGGATGGCCTCAAGCCCCGGGCCGGAGACCAGGCGTTCCCAGCTCACCCGCCCATACTGTTCGGCCAGGGTCTCATACAGCTCGAACTCCAGCCGGTTGCCAGGGCTGAAGTCGCTGTGCCCCCCTTCGGAAGCAAACGGCCGATGGAGGGTTCCGTCCCAATAGAGCCCCGCCTCACCCAATCCGGTGCCGGCTGAGATGATGGAGGCATTACCACTGGCGCCCTGACCTGCGTTGAGCGGATAGAGGTCATCCTCATTGAGCGCCCCTATGCCCCAGGCATTGGCCTCCAGGTCATTCAGCAACCAGGTCTGTGCGAAGTCGAACTGCTCTTTGATCCGTTGCGCGGAGAGTCTCCAGGGCAGATTAGTGGCATCGCAGGTCTGATCTATTACAGGTCCGGCAACCCCGAAGCAGGCGCGCTGGAGATGCAGATCCAGGCCACTGATGAATCCTGCCACGATGGCCGCCAAACCCTCAAACCGCCGGCTCGGAAACGTCTCTTCGGCCAAGGCTTCAAAGCGGTTATTGCCCACGGTCCGGTAGACCGCCAGTCGGGTGTTGGTGCCGCCGATATCGCCAGCCAGTAGTTCCATCGAAATCTGCTCCGCTGTCATGTGAATTGGTCATCTTAACGGATAATCCGATTAAACCTAAGTAGACTACTCACATAGACTTCAGCTCAGCATAACCGCGAACAGAAGGTCAACCGCGTGAGCAGTCATTGGAGGATAGAGTTGAGGAGCGTCGAAGTTTTACACTTGAATAACAGCCCATTCTGCTATCGAGTGGCAGACCATCAGCTAACATATTATTGATGTAGTGACTTGAATCTCAATCAATCTATACCCATCGATAACCCTTGGCCGACAACCAAGACGCAACCATAATGAAACCATTGTTTCATTTGAGGGGTACACGCTATGCCCGTGTTAACCATAAAAAACATCCCTGACGACCTATACCATGAACTAAAAATAGAATAGCTGTCTTCAAGAAAACAAAAGCTTATGACACAGTCTGTCGGATCCAATACTGACTAATACAATTGATTGAAAGGGGTACAAAACGTACCCCTCTCTCTCAACAACTCTGTCGTGCAGTATCTGCAACTATTGAGTATTCTGAACGCCTGCATCACCTTCAGTGGGAAGCGGTTCGGGTGAATCTGTTGCAGTTGAACTTTTATTGCCAATATCAGAGGGATTCTCAACCTGTGTGGCATTCTGGATACCATCACCGGCAATGTCAGGTTTTCCAAACATCTTCTCTCCCATTGACTCAGCGGCTGGTTCACCAGTAACTGCCTCAGCATTACCTGGACCACTACCGTTTGCGGTAAAGACGACTGCGGAGCTCACCAATAAAAACATTGCAACTGCTGTAGAATGAAGTTTCATTTTCATCTCCTTCAAGTTTTGAATAACCAACCTTGTATCCTATTCTCAGCTTTCTGTATTCACTTGACAGCCAAGCAACATCAGATAAAGGCAACATATAGTCAATGATACTTACCTCTTGCTTAAAAGAAGGTACAGCCTGTTCATTTCCTACGTGAATTATTCTATGAAGTTGATATTTCCCTTGTATTTCTATTATCAAACAAAATGTATCAGCCTGTTTCAATCGATGAATCAAGTGAAATCTATGAAATATATAAATTCATGATATAGACAGCCTGAATTACTGAGTTTTATTACGCACCAACACATGTGATAAATGCCCACAAAGATTTACTCCTGCTACTGTTAATATCAACCGGGGGAATAGGGCCAAGGGAATAGCAGGGGAATAGAGCAGGAATAGGGTCAGAGCAGGAATAGAGAGGAATAGGGAATAGCAGAGGGAATAGGGTCTTTCATTAACGCAATATTCATTATTTTACTATTCTGCTTATCCTTGAACAGTTCGGTATGAGTATGGTATTGAAAGACCTGAACCCCAACTTTGCCCCCAACTTGGATGACCCCCAACTTGGACTCCCAAATTGCATTAGACTAGACTACCTACATAGACTTCAGGTCAGCATAACCATGAACGGCAGGTCAGCCGTGCGGTTTCAACCGGTCGACAGAGCGGCCATTGATCTCAGACAATCGACACCTCTCCTCAAGACAAGAAAGCGGTCATTGATGGGTAGGGCAAGGAACTTGTATTTATACTGTAATAAGGTGACAGCAGGGCGCCTATTTTCGAATAAACCGCCCAGTTTGAAAATACACGTTCGAATTATTGCACCATACGGACACGCACTCTGGCCTAGATTACCGGGACATTGGAGCAACTGATAGAGGTCGATATCTTTTGCCGAGACGTTCAGCCGATGGTGGTGGTCGTTGTGATCCCGCCGCTACCGGCCGACCAGAACCTC
>JBDLIF010000071.1:0-9455 GCA_039714955.1 Pseudomonadota bacterium
GAGCCCATGGAGATCACCCAGCGGGGTTCCGCCATCTGGTCATAGACCTTGCGCAGTGCCGGGGCCATCTTGTTTACCAGGGTGCCGGCGACAATCATCACATCCGACTGGCGCGGGCTGGGACGGAAAACGATACCAAAGCGGTCCAGATCGTAGCGTGAAGCGCCGGCCTGCATCATCTCCACGGCGCAGCAGGCAAGACCGAAGGTCATTGGCCAGAGCGAACCGGTACGGGCCCAGTTGATCAGCTTGTCGGCGGAAGTAGTGATTACTCCTTTTTCAAGAATACCTTCAATACCCATAGCATCCCACCTCAACAATCCCGAACCGGTACAGAGTAGCAAGCCCGCTGGCCGTGACTCGCGGCCGTTCGCATCCCCGCTCCGCGGGGCCCCTGCTCACTGCTCGCGCGGCCGGCTCCGCCGTGCCGCCATAGATCATTTGAGACCGAGTTTGGAGCCGGCTGGCCGCGACTCGCGGTCGCTCGCATCCCCGCTCCGCGGGGCCCCTGCTCACTGCTCGCGCGGCTACTCCCATTCCAGGGCCCCTTTCTTCCACTCATAGATGAAACCGATGACGAGAACACCCAGGAAGACCATCATCGCAAGAAATCCGACCATGCCGATCTTGTCGAGCACCACGGCCCAGGGGAAGAGGAAGGCGATCTCGAGATCGAAGATGATGAAGAGAATGGCCACCAGATAGTAACGCACGTCGAATTTCATGCGTGCATCCTCAAAGGCCTCGAAACCACACTCATAGGGGGAGCTTTTCTCGTCGTCCGGTTTGCGGGTACCCAGCAGAAACCCCATACCGATAACGACACCACCCATGACGAAGGCAACCGCCAGAAAAATCAGGATGGGCAAATAGTTTTCAAGCATTGTTATGCTGTCCCCCCTTGGTGATCAGTCATTCCGTATAGACGAATAATCTGAAGCAGCAGGAAGTCTATTCCAGTGGCCCATCGGTGTCAAGCCCACAACAAACAAATATTCCTTTTACTATCAGTTGGTTATATATCTTTTACTGGCATAAAAAAACGGTATTGCACAACTCAGGTGCAATACCGTTTGTGAGATGGTGCCGATGGCCGGATTTGAACCGGCACGGCTTACGCCACTACCCCCTCAAGATAGCGTGTCTACCAATTCCACCACATCGGCGATGTCCATTATTGTCTACTCCTGTACAGCCGGCTCAGGCACATCGGTTGCTTCCGGTGTGACAGGCGCTACAGGTTCCTCTCGGGCAGCTGGCGCAACCGGCACATCGGATGATACGGCCGGTACAGCAGGAACCCCAGTCTCTTCGACTTGGGTCTCACTACCCATCTGTAAAGATTCGAGTACATTCGGGCCTTCCTGCCGCTCAGAGGCAAAGTAGGCCAGAATCATGCTGGTCAGGAAAAACAGGGTCGCCAGTACAGCGGTTGCACGGGTAAGAAATGAGGCAGAACCCTTCGCACCAAATACCGTTGCCGAGGCACCACTGCCAAAGGCAGCACCCGCGTCCGCTCCCTTTCCGTGCTGGATCAGGATCAAACCAACCAGCCCAAGCGCCAGAAAGAGGTGAATCACTACAAAAATGGTCTGCATATCTTAGTCTTCTGTTGTTTAATTTGCCGCGGTACAGATACCGAGAAAATCCCCGGCCTTGAGAGCCGCACCGCCAATCAGGCCACCATCGATATCCGGTTTGCCAATCAGCTCCTTGGCATTGTCCGGCTTCATGGAGCCACCATAGAGAATGCGCAGGCCCTCTGCCACCTCCGCACTCTTTGCCGCAACCCGGGAACGGATAAAGGCATGCACATCCTGGGCCTGTTCCGGGGTAGCCGTCATGCCTGTTCCGATCGCCCAGACCGGCTCGTAGGCGATAACGCCATCCGCCAGGGCATCGACACCCTCCAGCTCGATCACCGCATCCAGCTGGCGGGCCACCACCTCCTCGGTAATACCACCCTCGCGCTCCTCCAGGGTTTCACCGATACAGAGGATCGGAACCAACCCGGCGGCGCGGGCCACGGCATACTTCTTCGCCACCAGTTCATCGCTCTCGGCATGATAGGTGCGACGCTCGGAGTGCCCCACGATCACGTACTTACAGGCAAAGTCGTTCAGCATCGAGGCGGCAATCTCACCGGTATAGGCCCCGGCCGACTCGGTGGAGAGATCCTGGCCACCCCAGGCGACCGCCGTACCAGCCAAGAGTTGCCGTGCTTGTGGAATAAACACGGCGGGAGGACAAACCGCGACTTCCGCGTTCTTTACCTCCCCCATGCCTTGCTTGATACCATCCAGCAGTACCTGAACGCTATCGAGAGAACCGTTCATCTTCCAGTTACCGGCCACAAGCGGCTGCCGCATGACGCTCACTCCTAGAGTAAAAAATGAAAGCGCGCTAGCTTAACGGCCAACGCGCTTGAAATCAATCACCATCTGATCATGTTCCATCGACATAGCCCTGCACCACCGCCGCGATATCCTCCGTCAACTGCTCCACCTGCCCCCCATCGCTGCCTTCCAGCATGATGCGAATCAAGGGTTCGGTACCCGAAGGCCGCAGCAAAACACGGCCGGATTTACCCATCTCCAGCTCGGCTTCACGCACGGCCTTTTTGACCGCTTTCGCCTGCATGACCTCGGCCGGCGTCTTGTCACCCAGCTGGATATTGACCAGTTTCTGAGGATACTTGTTCATCCCAGCGGCCAAATCATGCAACCCCTGGCCAGTGGCCCGTATCTCCGCAAGCACCTGTAGGGCGGAGACAATACCGTCTCCCGTCGTGGTCCGGTCAAGACAGATGATATGCCCAGACTGCTCCCCACCCAGCATCCAGCCCTTCTGATTCAACCGCTCCATGATGTAGCGGTCACCTACCTGGGTTCGCTCGAACACTACCCCATGCTCCCGCAGGGCATTTTCAAGGCCCAGATTACTCATCAGGGTTCCCACCACGGCTCCCTGGAACTCCCCGGTCCGCATCCTCGAGCGCGCGATGATATAGAGGATCTGGTCTCCATCCACCTCATTGCCCCGGTCATCCACCATGATCAGACGGTCACCATCACCATCGAGGGCAATGCCCAGATCCGCCTGATATTCCAAAACCGATGCCTTGAGGTATTCAGGATAGGTCGAGCCCACACCATCATTGATATTGAAACCGTTGGGTTTGTTGCCGATGGCAATCACCTCGGCACCCAATTCATCAAACACAAAGGGCGCGATGTTGTAGGTTGCGCCATGGGCGCAATCCACCACGATCTTCAAGCCGTTGAATTTCATACTGAGCGGAATGGTGCTCTTACAAAACTCGATATAGCGGCCTTCCGCATCCATGCGGATCGCCTTGCCTAAATGGGACGACTTGACGGTCACCAGGGGTTTGTCCATCTCCGCCTCGATGGCACTCTCGACCTCATCCGGCAGTTTACGGCCGTCACCGGAGAAGAACTTGATGCCGTTGTCCTCATAAGGGTTGTGCGAGGCACTGATGACTATGCCGGCCTGGGCATGCAGAGTACGGGTCAGATAGGCGACACCGGGGGTCGGCATAGGCCCAAGCAGGCTGATGTTGACCCCGGCGGCGGACAGCCCCGCTTCCAATGCGGACTCCAACAGATAACCAGAGATGCGGGTATCCTTGCCGATCAGTACCCGGCTCTTCATGTCATTCCCCAGTACGCGGCCCACGGCCCATCCCAGTTTCAGGACAAATTCGGGTGTGATGGCGCCTTCGCCAAGCCGGCCACGTACACCATCCGTTCCAAAGTATTTACGGCTCACTCGCGCTTCCTCGTAACTATATTCCGATTTGAATCAGGCCAGCGACTCAACGGCGGCCACCACCTTCAGGGCATCAACGGTTGCCCGTACATCGTGGGTCCTGATGACGGCTGCACCCTCGCGCACCGCCAGAACCGCCGCCGCGATACTGCCGAAGAGCCGTTCATCGACAGGCACCTCACCCAATAGGGCACCAATCATCGATTTTCTTGAGATACCCACCAGAACCGGCACCTCCAACTCCCGAAAAGCGGCCAGGTTTTTTAACAGGGCAAGATTATGTTCCAGGGTCTTGCCGAAGCCAAATCCAGGATCGATCAGAATCCGATCCGCTGGAATTCCGGCCTTTAAACAAACATCGATCCGCTCGACAAGAAAGTCCCTGATGTCGACGACCACATCCTCATACTGGGGCGATCGTTGCATGGTACGCGGCTGACCCTGCATGTGCATCAGACAGACCGGCACCTTGAGCCCGGCCGCTGCCTCCACCGCCCCTGGGACTCGCAGCGCCATCACGTCATTGATCAGCCCGGCGCCCGCGGCCACCGCCTCCCGCATCACTTGCGGTTTGCTGGTATCGATGGAGAGAGGGATACGCAATTCGCTGGCCAGTGCCTCGATGACCGGAATCACCCGGTCGAGTTCCTCCTGATCACCCACCTGACGGGCACCGGGTCGCGTGGACTCACCGCCGATATCGATGAGCGCGGCCCCCTCCCGCTGCATCTGATGGGCATGCGCCACCGCCGCCTCCATGGCGGCAAATCGGCCGCCATCCGAGAAGGAGTCGGGGGTGACATTGAGGATACCCATGACCTGGGGTCTCCCCAGGTCGACGGGCCTGCCCGCGCAGTCAAGGATCAATGCAGAACTGGCAAGGGTCAGTGTTGGTTGGCAGGACCGCCAATGGTGCCGGAGACATCGTCTGACGATGTGGCCTCACCCGACGGCTTGGTATCATCATCAGGCCCCGTTTCGGGCTCTTCCCAGTCTTTGGGTTGGCGGGGTGTCTTGCCCTCCATGATGTCATCGATCTGATCCGAGTCGATGGTCTCGTACTTCATCAGCGCCTCGGCCATCAGGTGCAGCTTGTCCATGTTCTCATTGAGAAGCGTGTCTGCGCGCTCGTAGTTACGATCGATGAAGCTGCGGATCTCCTCATCGATGGTGTGTGCGGTATCATCCGAGACATTCTTGTGCTGGGTCACCGAACGACCGAGGAAGACCTCCTCCTCCTCTTCGCTGTACATCAGTGGGCCCAGACGTTCGGAAAGCCCCCACTTGGTCACCATGTTTCGCGCCAGTTCGGTGGCGCGTTTGATATCGTTGGAGGCGCCGGTGGTCACCTTGTCTAAACCGAAGATCAGCTCTTCCGCGATGCGGCCACCGAACAGGCTGGAGATCTGGCTCTCCAGGGTCTCCTTGCTCAGGCTGTATCTATCCTGCTCCGGCAGAAACATGGTGACGCCCAGGGCCCTGCCACGGGGGATGATACTGACCTTGTAGACCGGGTCATGCGAGGGTACCAGGCGTCCGACGATGGCATGCCCCGACTCGTGATAGGCGGTGAGCTTCTTCTCCTCATCGCTCATCACCATGGTACGGCGCTCCGCACCCATCATGATCTTGTCCTTGGCCTTCTCCATCTCCTCCATACTGACCTGGGTCTTGTTGGCCCGTGCCGCGAAGAGGGCCGCCTCGTTCACCAGGTTGGCCAGATCGGCACCGGAAAATCCCGGGGTGCCGCGGGCAATGATGGAGGGCTTCACATCGTCCGCCGCCGCCACCTTGCGCAGATGGACCTTGAGGATCTGCTCCCTGCCCCGTACATCCGGCAGCGGCACAACCACCTGGCGGTCGAACCGTCCAGGGCGCAGCAGGGCGGGATCGAGCACATCGGGCCGGTTGGTGGCGGCAATCACGATGACACCCTCGTTACCCTCGAATCCGTCCATCTCCACCAGCAACTGATTCAGCGTCTGCTCACGCTCGTCGTGACCACCACCGAGGCCGGCGCCACGATGCCGGCCCACGGCATCGATCTCATCAATGAAGATGATACAGGGGGCGTGTTTCTTGGCCTGCTCGAACATGTCACGTACCCGGGAGGCGCCCACTCCGACGAACATCTCCACGAAGTCGGAACCGGAGATAGTGAAGAACGGCACCTTGGCCTCGCCGGCGATCGCCTTGGCCAACAGGGTCTTACCGGTACCCGGCGAACCGAGCAGCAACACACCTTTGGGGATCTTGCCACCGAGTTTCTGGAATTTCGAGGGATCACGCAGGAAATCCACCATCTCGGTGACCTCCTCCTTGGCCTCCTCGATCCCGGCCACGTCGTTGAAGGTGACCTTTACCTGGTCCTCGGTGAGCATCCTTGCCTTGCTCTTGCCGAAGGACATGGCCCCACGGCCAGCACCACCGCCCTGCATCTGGCGCATGAAGAAGATCCATAGACCGATCAGCACGAACAGTGGAAACCAGTTGATGAGGATATTCATCAGCAGGGAGGGTTTCTCGGGAGGTGTCGCCACAATCTCCACGTTGTTATTGAGCAGGTCGCTCACCAGCCCATCATCTCCGGGGCTGTAGGTGGAAAACCGCTGACCGGAGGTCATACTCCCCTCGATATCCCGGCTGTTTTGGATATTGACCTCTTTAACGCTACCCGACTTTACTTCATTAATGAATTCGGAATAGCTGATAGCCTGGGCCTTAGGGGTCGTGGTGGAAAAATTGTTGAACACCGTCATCAGGACGATTGCAATCACCACCCAGAGAATCAGATTTTTTGCCATATCGTTCAAAACATTAAACCTCTCAAGTCATCCTGATTTCAGCAGGAACCTTGGCATGTTGACTGTTTGGTAAGGTACTATAGTTTAAAGTTCCCTGCTACCAGATAGATCTCGCGGCTTTTCGGCCGGGAGGATTTGGGTTTTCGGCTGACTACCTTTGCAAATGAACTTCGCAGCTCTTTCAGGTACTGATCGAAACCCTCCCCCTGAAATACCTTCACCACGAAGCCGCCCCCCGGCCGCAGGGATTCCCTGGCAAACTCCAGGGCCAGCTCGCACAGATACATGGCGCGGGGCTGATCCACACTGGTCATACCGGTTACATTGGGGGCCATGTCGGAAATTACAAGGTCCACTCTTTCGCCCGCCAGTACCTTGCGCAACTCATCCAATGGACCCGGCTCCCGAAAATCGCCCTGTATGTGGGTCACGCCGGCGATCGGCTCCATCTCCAGGAGATCCAAGGCAATCACCTGCCCCTTCTCCCCCACCAGATTCCTGACCACCTGAGACCAGCCACCCGGCGCCGCACCCAGATCGACCACCCGCATACCGGGTTTGAGAATCCGATCCTTCTCCTGGATCTCCAGCAGCTTGAAGACCGCCCGGGAACGGTAACCCTCCTTCTGGGCCCGCTTCACATAGTCATCATTAAACTGCCGATCCAACCACTGACGGCTGCTTTTGCTGCGTTTCATCTATTTTATCTATAAAAGTCCGCAAAAAACGCAAATGAACGCGAATATTCGCAAAATTTACTAAAACGATAACTAGAAACTTCTAGTCAAACTCATTCGGATCGAGATTAGTATTAGAAAATAATAACTGATTCGTTGATATTTGCGTTCATTCGCGTTCATTTGCGGACTATTTTCCATTGTTTAGCCATACTCCAGAAACTGGGTTAAAATGCCGCACCTCATGAGTTTGCCCATAGAAAACATGCACCTGAATAACCAACAGATCCGTGAACTGAAGAGACTGGCGCACCACCTGAAGCCAGTGGCGATGGTGGGTCAACAGGGTCTGAGTGAGAATGTGCTGAATGAGATCGATATCGCCCTCGATACCCATGAACTCATCAAGGTCAAACTCGCGGGAACGGACAAGACGGAGCGCGATCAAATCAGTCGTGAAATCGTCGCCCAGCAAAAAGCCAGCCTGATCCAGATCATCGGTAGGGTGGCGATCTTCTACCGCCCCAACCCGGAGAAAAAGAAAAACCGGATTATCGTTTGAACGATATTCCGGTTCTCAACGGACCCTATATCTTAGTATACCTCGTCACCAATCCTGTTACATTCAGGATTGGTGACGAGGTACACTAGAACCGGTCTATTCGTAGCGCACTTCCAGGATCTCGAACTCTCTTGGGCCATTCGGGGTCTGCAGGAAAACGTCATCACCTTCCATCTTGCCGATCAAGGCGCGGGCAATCGGTGAGCTGACTGAGATCAGGCCGTGTTTGATATCCGCCTCATCATCACCCACGATCTGATAGGTGAACTCTTCGTCATTGTCCAGTTCGATCAGATCCACCGTGGCGCCAAACACCACCTTGCCATCGGCATGGATAGTGGTGACATCGATGACATGGGCGTGCGAAAGTTTGGCCTCGATATCCTTGATCCGCCCCTCGATAAATCCCTGCTGCTCCCGGGCTGCATGGTATTCCGCATTCTCCTTCAGGTCGCCGTGGGCGCGGGCCTCGGCAATCGCCTTGATCACCTTCGGGCGCGCCACTCGCTTCAGCTCTTCGAGTTCAGTCCGAAGTTTCTCCGCGCCTCTGGCGGTCAGAGGTACTTTGCTCATAGATCGTTCCTCAAATTCTTAGTCTCTGCTGCACATCAATCATGCAGATCCTGCAGACGATTGACACTCACTTCATCCAATTGTTTCAAGGCCAGACAGGTCGCTTCCGCGCCGGATATCGTCGTAGTGTAGGTCACTTTATGCTGCAGTGCTGTGCGACGAATATCTCCGGAATCGGCAATCGCCTGAGGACCTTCCGTGGTATTGACGATAAAACTGACCTCCCGGTTCTTTATCATGTCCACGATGTGCGGACGCCCCTCCTTGACCTTGTTGACCCGCTCGCACTCGATCCCTGCATCCTGGATTGCCTTGGCGGTGCCTCCGGTAGCGTGGAGTTTGAAACCGAATCCAGCCAGATCCTCCGCCACCAGAACCGCACGATTCTTGTCCGCATCACGCACACTCAGCAACGCACGCCCCCCCCTGGGCAGCTGTGAACCGGCGCCCAGAATGGATTTATTGAAGGCCTCGCCGAAGGTCCGACCGACCCCCATCACCTCGCCGGTGGATTTCATCTCCGGCCCCAGCACCGTGTCCACACCAGGGAATTTGACGAAGGGGAAGACCGCCTCCTTGACAAAATAGTTGGCGGGAATCACCTCCCGGGTAATACCCTGCTGCTTGAGACTGATGCCTGCCATGCAACGCGCCGCCACCTTGGCCAGCTGCACCCCGGTGGCCTTGGAGACGAAGGGCACGGTACGCGAGGCCCGGGGATTCACCTCCAACAGATAGATATGATCATCCTTGATGGCGAACTGGGTGTTCATCAAACCGATAACCTTCAGTTCCAAGGCCATGCGGCGGATCTTCTCGCGCATGCGGTCCTGAACCGACGCAGAGAGGGTATAGGGCGGCAGGGAGCAGGCCGAGTCACCGGAGTGGACCCCTGCCTGCTCGATATGCTCCATGATGCCGCCGATGAGCACATCCTTGCCGTCACAGATGGCATCCACGTCCACCTCGATGGCGTCATCCAGAAAGCGGTCCAGCAGCACTGGGGAGTCATTGGAGACGCTCACTGCTTCGCGCATGTAGCGGCGC
>JBDLIF010000072.1:0-9414 GCA_039714955.1 Pseudomonadota bacterium
GACAGTGACAGTTGATAGCCTGCCGGATTGGTGACCAGCAGGGCGACGGCCGAAATGACAAAGATTAGGCTGAAAAAACCGTCAGTGGTCAACAGTAGGCTAGTGAGCATGAAGATCACCCCGATGATGGCGATATCCAGCACCAGGCTGGCGGAGTCGGCGTGTTCCGCTAGCAGATGCATCAGGGTGGAGGTCCAGAGCAATCCCATCAGCAATATCCCGGTAAGGAAGATATAGCGCCAGGTCTGGAGACGAATCAGGGATATGCGGCGGACCAGATATATCAGGGCGGTCTGTCCGATCAGCAGCGGACCCAGCAAAAGTACCCAGAGCTGATCCTCTGGCGTCTTCCAGACGTCAGCGGTATAGAAAAACAGGCTGATAGCAATCAGGTTGGCGGTGATCAGGGGCAGACTGTTTTGATAGAGCAGACGTAGCTGTTCCTCTTTGACGTTGAGTGCTTCCTTGTTGTGATCTTCCACTAGGTTGAATCAACTTTCGGCCAGGCGGTCAGCACGGCCTGGACCAGGGTCGCCAGAGGGATCGCGAAAAAAACCCCCCAAAAGCCCCAGAAGCCGCCGAACACCAGAATCGCCACAATGATGGCCACCGGATGGAGGTTCACCACCTCGGAAAAGAGCAGGGGTACCAGCACATTGCCGTCCAGTGCCTGAATGATGAAATAGGCCACCGCCAGCCAGATGAAATCCGAGGCCCAGCCCCACTGAAACCAGGCCACGAAAAGCACGGGAATGGTGACAACCGCGGCACCGATATAGGGGATGATCACCGACAGGCCCACCATCACGCCCAGCAGCAGTGCATAGTTGAGACCCAGCAGGGAGAAGGTCGAGAAGCTCACCGACCAGATAATGATGATCTCCCAGAATTTGCCGCGCACATAGTTGCCAATCTGACGGTCCACATCCTGCCAGACGGTACCGGCAAATTTCCGGTGCTTGGGAAGATACTGTACAACCCAATCGATGATCAGCCGTTTGTCCTTGAGAAAAAAGAAGACCAGCAGGGGCATCAGGATCAGATAGACCCCCAGGGTGATGACCCCTACCACCGAAGAGAGGGACCAGGAGAGGACCTGTTGACCAAATGTGCCGATCTCATTACGTATCTGGCCGATCAGTTGGTCTACCTGCTCCTGGGGGATGATCTCCGGATACTTTTCCGGTAGCTGCATCAGGGCCGATTGTCCCATAGAGATCATTGCCGGGAGTTGCTGGACGAACTCGGTGACCTGTCTGGAGAGCAGTGGCAGCAGTCCCAGCACCACCAGGGCGACGAACAGCAGAAACAGGATAAATACAATGATCACCGCGGGCAGCCTGGGGAATGAACGGAGCTCCAGGAGATGAACGATCCCCTCCAGCAGATAGGCGATGACGATACTGGCAAGTACCGGGGCCAGCATATCCCCCATGGTAAGGACAATGCCGAAGACGAAGACCAGAAACAGG
The DNA here is from genome assembly GCA_039714955.1 of Pseudomonadota bacterium. GTDB lineage: Bacteria > Pseudomonadota > Gammaproteobacteria > Chromatiales > Chromatiaceae > JASJBU01. The sequence goes on from JBDLIF010000072.1 coordinate 1,473, forward strand.
GCCAGGAAGACGATCTGCGGATCGGAAAAGTAGCGCTTGAACCAGGCGGTGATCGCTTGCATGGTGGATGGTTACTCAGCAGCAGGGCGTTATCGATGTGACGTCAGCTTCAGTCCATATCAAGATAGCGCTGATAGTGGCGTTCGAACAACCGCTCCAGATCATTGATAACGGAAACCGCATCCCGACCATGCATTACATGGGCCGTCATCAGGGAGGAGGTCTCATCGAGCATCTTGTCCCGCTCAAGCATGAAATAACTGGCCGATAGACGCTTGATCGCCTTGACCACTGACTCGGTTGCGGGACGGGGAATCAGCTTGGGCTCCAACGGCTTGTCATCCTTTGGGTCGGAGATGACAACCTCATGGTCGCGGTTGGCGAGAAACTCGGCAAACGCCAGCAGGCTTAGTCTGTTTTGCTCATCCAGGGAATCGAACAGCTCGAGCAGTCTGCGCTGCTCTGGAGAAGGTCGCTTTTGGGTCGGTATAAATTGCACTAGAGACCGTCAGAGGGATGGTTTTCACAGTAGGCGCGGGCGAAATCGAGCAACTCCTCCATCACCCGCAAGCGAAATTTCTGCTTCTGATGAACGAAAGAGAAGGGGCGTTTCATATGAGGTTCCAGATCGATGGCGCGCAGGGTATCCAGCTTCAACTCCTTCTGTACCGTGGCCCGGGAGACCACCGAAACCCCCATGCCGGCCTCAACGGCCCCTTTTACCGCTTCCGGGCTGCCGAGTTCCATGGTGATGTTCAGGCTGGTGCCACAATCATCCAGGTGTTTGTTCATGTACTCGTTGATCACCTCCCGGGTGCCTGAACCCTCCTCTCGACAGATAAAGGGGTAGGCGATCAGTTCGGAAAACTCCACCTGCTCCTTGTCTGCCAGGTCATGGTTGGGTGGCACGATCGCGACCAGGCGATCCTCACGGCAGACCTCTACCACCAGGTTTTTATTGCCCACCGGCGCCTCGACCACACCCAGATCAATGGTGTTGTTCTCCACCATGGAGACTATGCCATCGGAGTTTGAGACGCGCAGATGTATCGTCACCTCCGGGTAACGGGCGCCAAAATTGCCCAACAGCGCCGGCAGCATATATTCCGCGATGGTAGTACTGGCCCCAATGGTCAGCGCGCCCCGGATCTCACCCGTCATCTCGCGCACCGAATTCTCCATGTCGGAGTAGAGATCGAAGATGCGGTCCGCATACTCGAAGACCCGTTCGCCGGCGTCGGTCAGGCTGATGCGGTTATGCGTACGATCGAACAGTCGGGTGTTGAAGTATTCCTCAAGCTGACGAACCTGGAAGGTCACCGCTGGCTGGGTCATATGCAGCGCCTCTGCCGCCTTGGTGAAGCTCAACAAACGTGCAACCGTATGAAAAACCTGTAGTCTGCGATCAGCCATTGTCTCTGTTGCGCCTGTATTTGCTTTATTGGGTGGATAAATTCATTTTATATCATAAGTTCCTACTATGAGGGAATACTGATTACCCTGGTTCAGCTGGTTCAGTTTCTCATCTCTGGAACTATCTGGGAAAGATTGGCTTTTTTATTTCCGCACCTTTGGCTAGTATTCACAGGATACTTAAGAACATAACGACTATCCAGGGACGCACCTGACCATTCTCACCCTGAACCCTTGATTCAATCCTAGCTACGGCTCAGGCAACAGGGAGGGGGTATCAACAAGAATATGCGGCAGGAAAAAATTATAAAGCGGGATATTGAAAACGGGGCTGGCAGCATGCCTTTGGTTACAACCCGCCATTTGGAGACCACCATGAAGAGACGTATAACCACAACGGTCGTGGCACTTGGCGTTGCGGCATTCCAAGGCACGGCTGGCGCAGCGGGCTTTGCGCTGATCGAGAACTCCGCTTCCGGCATGGGTAATGCGTTTGCCGGTGCCGCCGCGGTGGCGGAAGACGCCAGCACCGTCTGGTTCAACCCGGCCGGTATGACCCAACTGAAACAGCAGCAGGTCACCGTGGCCCTCCACTACATCCTGCCATCGGCCGAATATACCGACCAGGGCTCCTATATCAATCCAGCGTTGACGGGGGATCTGGTGACGCCAGGTTCACTGAGCGGTAAGAACGATTCAACCGAGGTGAACGCCCTGGTCCCTAATCTCTATTACGTGGTACCGCTGAGTGATAAATATCTGTTCGGGCTGGGCATCAATGCTCCATTTGGTCTGGAGACGGACTATGACGCTGACTGGGTCGGACGCTACCACGCCACCAACTCCCAGCTCATGACCATCAATATCAACCCCTCTCTTGCCTGGCGGGCCACGGATGCGCTCTCATTCGGCGTGGGTTTCAGCATCCAATATGCCGAAGCGGACTTGAGCAATCAGGTCGATTCAGGGGCGGTCTGTCTGAAGTTTGCCGGCGACGACGATAACCTGCTGGCCCAGTGCATCGATTCCGGGCTGGTTCCCAATACTGTCGAAATGGACAGCAGCGCCAATGTAGAGGGGGAAAATTGGGCCTATGGCTATAACCTGGGCCTGCTCTATCAGGTCAACGACGTTATCCGCCTTGGTATGACCTATCGCTCCGCCATCTCTCAGACGTTGGAAGGGGATGGTAGCTTCGAGGTCAATGCTGATTTGCGCGCAATCTTGGATTCCATAGGCCTGCAAGATTTACTGAAAGATTCACCGGTCACCGCCACGGCGGAGCTGCCGGCATCCGCCTCACTTTCCGGCCTCTTCAATCTTACTCAAAGCCTCTCACTGCTGGCTGACATCACCTGGACCGGTTGGAGCAGTTTCGAGGAGCTGCGTGTAGAGTTCGATAATCCGCTTCAACCTGACGCGGTGACCCAGGAAAACTGGGAAGACGCCATGCGCTACGCCGTCGGGTTGAACTACACCACAAACGCCTATGTGTTGCGCACCGGCCTGGCCCTTGACGAATCCCCCATTCCAGACGAGCAACACCGCACACCGCGCATCCCGGGCAACGCCCGTAAATGGTTATCATTAGGCATGGGTCTGCCTGTCCACAAGGCAATCTGGCTCGATTTCGGTTATGCCCACCTGTTCAGTGACGATGCCGCAATCGATCATGCCGACAGCAATGGCTATGTCCTGCGTGGTGTCTATGAACTGGCCGCCGATATCTTCAGTGCCCAGGCGACAATGAAGTTCTGAGGAGAGAACAGATGAAACCGATCTTCAACCATTTTGCCCTTGCCCTTGCCCTGGTCCTCGCCTTTGGACTCACGGGCTGTAACGACAGCAGCGACTACGATTTTGACGCCAGCGCCGAGGCTGCCCAGGAGACCTATGATGCGGAGAATGAGGTCCAGCCACGGCCCCTGTTCAATCCCGCCGAGGGGGTGATTCCCTCCGCCACCAATCTACTGTTCCTGGGCAGTGAGGACTTCACCCTGAACATCCCCATCGATCCTCTGCTGGATTCGGCGGGGGAGCAGGCGCTCAAGGCCACCCTCAACGAGTTGGATGGTTTCTCCACCAGCTCGCCCGTCACGGTGGAATTCAGCACCACATTGGACCCGGCGAGTGTCACTGCCGCAGGGAGTGTACGGTTGTTTGAGGTAGTAACGGATCTGGCGACAGGGGCAGTGATCGGTGTGAGCCGGGAGGTCACCGCCGCCGAGTATCTGGCTATCCCCACCGGCGTCAATCAGGACACCCTGGTGATCCAGCCGCTGGTGCCCCTGAGAGAGAGCAGCAGCTACCTGGCGGTGTTCACCAACGGCATCACCGACGCCGCCGGTATCCCGGCCAAGGCGGATACGGTCTATCGGCTGCTCAAATCGACCGAGCCCTTCACCGGTGATCTGCTGGAGCTCGAACCCCTGCGCCTGCTGACCCAGACCTTCGAATTTTGGGCCAGTAGCCAGGGTATAGATCCGGCCGACATCGTCCTGAGCTGGGTCTTCACCACCCAATCGATCACAAAGGTATTGGAAACTGTTGCTGATGCGGTCTTGCCCGGTGCCATCACCGTTGCCCCAACCGGCATGGATACGAAAACCGCCGATCCGCGTCTGCAAGGCAAAGCGGATGTTTATATCGGTACCCTGGAGATTCCCTATTATCTGACTGCCCCGAGCGATACCGATCCGACCGCCGCGTTGACCGAATACTGGACCGGCGTCGATGACAGCGCGCTGACCTGGTTTAATCCAATACCGGTAACGACCGACGACAACCAAACCCAAACTATCCCGCTGCTGCTGACCTTGCCAAACAGCGAATCCCTGGCGGGTGCCATGCCTGCAGGAGGCTGGCCGGTGGTCATCTTTCAGCACGGCATCACTCAGGATCGCAGCAATCTGCTGGCCATTGCCGACGCCCTGGCGGATGCGGGCTTCGCCGCGGTGGCCATCGACATGCCGCTGCATGGCATTACCGATTCCAGTAATCCACTCCATGCGGACAATACGCCCTATGCCGAGACGGAACGCACCTTCAACATGGATTTCGTCGACAACTCAACCGGCGCGGCCGGCCCGGATGGTCTGGTCGACCCCTCCGGTCAGCACTTCATCAATCTACAGAGCCTGCTGACCTCCCGTGACAATATGCGCCAGGCGGCTGCCGATCTGCTGGTGCTGCATCAGAGTCTGGCCGATATCACAGCGGTGGGTCTGGATAGCACCAAGGTCAACTTTGTCGGTCACTCCCTGGGCGCCATGGCGGGTACGGTGTTTCTCGCCCTGGACAGTCAGGTCGGGGCGGCCAGCCTGGCCATGCCGGGAGGCGGTATCGCGCGGCTGCTGGACGGTTCAGCCACCTTTGGGCCCATTATTCAGGCCGGGCTGGCCGCCAACGGCGTGGAACCGGGAACCGAGGAGTACGACGCCTTCATGGTGGTTGCCCAGACCGCGGTAGATTCCGGAGACCCGATCAACTTCGGCGCCAGAGCAGCGCAGAATCATCCCATCCATATGATCGAGGTAGTCAGTGGAGTAGACAGCCTGCCCGATCAGGTCATCCCCAATGAGGTTTCAAGTGCTCCCCTGTCGGGCACAGAACCATTGGCGAGGATAATGGATCTGGCATCGATCAGCGTAACCACATCCGGGACGGATGGAGTTGTACGTTTCACCCTGGGAGAGCACAGTTCTATGCTCGATCCCACCGCCAGTCTTGAAGCTACAGTGGAAATGCAGTCTGAGATAGCTGCGTTCATGGCGACAATGGGTGGCACAATCTTCATCAGTAACGGCGATGTCATTGAATAATGAAAAATTTGGAGAGGTTTATGAAAACGGTTGTGAAAGGTCTCTTGCTGATGTTGGGATTGTCCCTCGCTCAAGGAGCGCTTGCGGAGGAGGAGCCGGCCCCTACGGTCAGCCTCAAACGGCTTTCACTGCAGACGGCCACGGCGATTGCCCAGGGCGCCATCGATGCCTGCCGCAAGCAGGGTATCCAGATCGGGGTGACCGTGGTCGATCGGGACGGCAGCGTACAGGTGGTGCTGCGCGATACCATCGCGGCCCCCATCACCCTGCCGATCAGCCGCCAGAAGGCCTTTACCGCGGTGAACTTCAATGCCCCAACCTCTCAGCTGGGCGAGCGGGCCGACACGCCGATCGGTCGTCTCGACGGATTGGTGATGTCTCCAGGCGGTCTGCCGGTGCAGGCCGCTGGTCAACTGTTGGGTGGTGTGGGGGTCAGTGGCGCGCCCTCGGGCAAGACGGATGAGGCCTGCGCCCAGGCTGGCATTGACCGGGTGATCGATGATCTCGAAATGGCGATGTGATGCAATCAGCTGAGGTCTGAATCATTCAGACCTCACTTGACCCATTGAGCCTTCTTCACAGCGCCGGCATCACTCTTTCATGCTGATGGCCCTGGCTATGATCATGGGGAAGTGCGGCAGGTAAAGGTTCTCCACTCAATACACTCTTGGCGGCAACATAGGGATCGGTCTCGCTGGTGGTGATCACCTGGACCCCATGGGAGGCCATGCGTTGGATGAAGCCCTGCCCGCAACTGCCACAGATAAGGACATCAACGGCAAAGATAGGGTGATCGTCAACCTGGTATTCATGCAGAGACATCTCCCTGGGCAGATCGAGGCGATCCAATTCCACGGGTTTACCGGCTTCGTCCTGACCGATGATGAGAAAACGCCGGGTCTTGCCCGCGTGCCCGGTAATGGTACGGAAATTTTGACTGGTGATGCCGATCTTCATCTGTATGCCTTCTGTTTTTGGGTTTGCTTCATACTGCAGCGGTTGATTTGTAGAGTGATTTAGCCCAGGACTCGATGAGCATGTTGGCCACCGGCATGGGCGCCTCCATGAATGAGATAGTGAACCGGTTGGCCGTCTCGCAGATACCGATGGAGCGGGGGCGGTTGGCGAGCTGGACGGGCTCGGGCAGGGTCAGGCCAAAACAGAACACCACATTGACCGCGGCCCGGATATTCTCATCGATCTGACCCGTGGGCAGCCCCTTGGTATGGGCGAAATGGTCAAAGATCGCAATGAAACAGGCGCTTCTGTTGGCCTCTATCTGCTCCATGAAGTGCGCCGCAATCTCGTCAACCGAGTCGAAAGCGCACTCGGAGCGCTCGATCTCCAGCAGATAGACCGGAACCGTCTCTTCCAATAGGGTCTGTTTGAACATGCCTGGTCCAGAAGGCCTCAAGGTATCTTGAACCAGTAAATCCTAACCGGCCGCGGGCGGCGGGGCATTGAAAATAGTCAATCCTCGGCAATCCGATGCAGGTTGGGGACGTCGAGCAGAAAGTGGTTGGTGTGGGTTTCCGCCAGCAGGCTCTGGCGCTTGAACTCGGCGATGGTACGGCTGGCGGTTTCGGTGGTGATGCCCAGCATGGCCCCCATGTCTTCCCGGGCGAACAGCTGGCACTCGCTGCTCTGGGTGTCATCTACCAGGCGCAGCAGCAGGCGTGCTACCCGCTGTTTCGCGGAGCCGGTGGAGAGTTCGGTCAACCAGGCGTCCGCCTCATTCAGGGCGCGTTGCCAGCGGTTGAGCAACTCACGATGCAACACGGGATTCTCCCTGCTGAGGTTTTCCACCACATTGACCGGCAGGCTGCAGACCTCGGTCTCATCGAGCACCACTGCGTCATGCCGGTAGGTCTCGCCGATCAGGCACTCCAATCCTATGACATCGGTGTCGTGCATCAGGCGGACGATGCGCTGGCTGCCGTCCGGTAGATACTGGACCAGCTTCAACAGGCCGGAGCGGATGGTGTAGAGCCGGTCACCCTGATCGCCGGCACGATAGAGCGTAGCCCCTGCCGGCAGGGTGTACTGGTCGATGGGATCATGGATCAGCTCAAAGTCATCCTCTTGCAGGCCGGCGAACAGCACGGACTCCCGTAAACTGCAGCTTTTACAATCGGCCTTGCCATCCCAGGCCTCTTTCAAGGTGACTTTTTTTGTCATGATATCGAAACGTGCCCTTTCGATGCTGTACCTGCTTCAGCAGTCTATCCAAGGTAGTGATACTGTATCTATTAACTGAACCATACCAGATCGTAGCCCGGGTGCAACCCGGGGAACAATGCTAAACAGTTCATAGGATAGCCGACATGCACCTCCGTGGGACGCCGTGAATACATCCCTGTAGGCTTGACGGTAGCATCCCTGCTACCGACACCCGCAGAGATTCATGTCGGCTATCCAACGTTCGAAGTAGTAAAAAGGATAATTTAAATTGAAGTAAAACACCGGTTCTACCGGTGAGACAAGAAAAGGTTTTGCCGTTCCGGCGAGCGGTCATAGGCCGACATATCGAAATGGCCGTGGCCGGAGAGGTTGAACGGCAGGATCTTGGTTTGCATTTTTTTTCCTGATTACCCCTGAAACTCAGCCATTTTTCGCAGCCGTGCGTGGTGCTAATCACATGATTGCGAAGGTGTATCTGGGGTGTGGTTGTCGGACCGTCTGCGGCAAGGAGGCCGCAGTCGAGCTAC
>JBDLIF010000073.1:0-9385 GCA_039714955.1 Pseudomonadota bacterium
AGAACAGCGGAAATAACTGCGGTTTCCGACATCGCCTCTGCCTCCCCCGGGCAAGGCTACCAGACCGGGGTACGTGACTGTACGTCTCCGCTTCCATCGCAAGGCTGTTAGCAGTACCTTTGAGGACATGGTCAAAGCCAAAGAAACAATGAAGAAAGACGAGTCGAGCCCGATGACGTACCCGAACGCGGAATCGCGATCGGCGGAACTCTATGAACGCGCACAACGGGTTCTGACGGACGGCGGGTCCCGTACAACCATCTGCATCGCGCCCTATTCAATCTATGTCGCGAAAGCGCAGGGCAAGTATGTTACCGATGTCGATGGCAATGAGTTGTTCGACCTGAACTATAACTACACGTCAATGATTCATGGCCATTCGCACCCGGCAATCGTCGAAGCGGTGAAACGGCAGGTCGGGAAGGGCACAGGTTTTTCGTTTGCCAGCGAAATGGAATTTGCGCTGGCGGAGTTGCTATGTGATCGGTGCGACAACTTCGACAAGATACGTTTCATGAATTCGGGCACGGAAGCCGTCATGAAGGCAATTAAGGCTGCTCGTGCCTATACCGGCAAGCCAAAGATCGCGAAGTGCGAAAATTCCTACCATGGTTCGTACGATTTCGCCGAAGTGAGCCTGGGCGTGGAACCGACCGATCTTGCCGAGGGCGATCCGGTGTCCCGGCCGTATACCTACGGAACGCCACAAGGAGTTCTCGACGATGTCATCGTCATTCCATTTAATGATGTTTCGAATGCGCGCCGGATACTGGAAGAACATATCAATGACCTGGCCGCAGTTCTGTTCGATCCGATCGGCGCAAATCTTGCTCGCGTGCCGCCGACAGACGAGTTCCTCGCGATGTTGCAAGGCTTTTGCGATCAACATGACGCCTTGTTAATCGCTGACGAGGTCATCGCATTTCGTGCCGGGATGGCGGGCGTTCAGGGCGACCGCGGGATACGGCCTGATCTGACAACACTCGGAAAAATCATCGGGGGTGGATTTCCGGTTGGTGCGGTGGCCGGCCGTGCCGAAATCATGGCCGTTTTTGAATCCGGCGAAACCAAGGCAAAAGTGTCACACGGAGGCACCTTCAACGCGAACCCCGTAACGATGGTCGCCGGGTACACTGCGATGCAAATGCTCACGGAAGACGCGTTCGCAAAACTGAATGCGTTGGGTGACGCGTTTCGCAAGGGCATTCAGGAAGTTTTCGACCTGACGAACACCGAAGGGACTGCAGAAGGCCAGTATTCGATTTTTGGTATCGCAACCGAAGACCCTGATCTGAACGACTTGAGCCCGCGTGGCCATGTTTATCGAAGCAGCGGACTGCATCAGTACATGGTGCAACATGGGTACTGGCTCACTCCCGGTATGGCCGGCGTGTTGTGCACACTGATGGATAGCGCTGATATAGACCCGTTTTGCGAGACGCTCAGAGAAGGCATTCTTGAACTCAAAGGTCGCAACTAAATTCTCCAGGAGCTGAGCGGCATTAAATGGGGACGATCAAACACTAGGCTACTGGCTTCAGCAACAACTGGTGCTCACTTTAATGCCCAAACCAGGGTCATCTACTGTAACACGTGGTAACTTACGGCGACAAAAATCGGCGGCTATGACGACTCACCGATTTATCGCTGAGACAGACATCATTTGACTGATCGCGTCCCAGGCTGATGCGCTGCTTGTTTAACGGGAACTCTTGTGTCACTCCAGCATTATTTTTGACTACAAGTTTCTCCATGTTCTCTCTCTACCCTTCTTGTTGACTGTTACAACCTTGACGGAGCACTAACCATCACTGTTGATCACCCTGGCGAGGATAACCGCGATGTTATCCATCCCTCCATTTGCGCAGGCACGCTCGATCAAGGCATCAACCTGCCTCTTCAGATCAAATTGTTCGGATTGCAGGATATCCTTGAGCTCCCTTTCGGATACCATATTGGTCAGACCATCAGAGCAGAAGAGGAAGAGATCTCCGGCGGAAAGATCAGTCTCGGCAACAGCAACCTCAACCTTAGGTTCGGCACCGAACGCGCGGGAGAGTACGTTGTGGGAAACTCCCGCTGCAATGGCATCTTCCATTGACTGAAACTCACCCAGTTCAATCAGCTCCTCGATCAGAGTATGGTCTCTGGTCAGTGGTTCCAGGGCCCCATGCCGAAACCGGTAAAGACGCGAATCACCGACATGAGCATAGGTCAAACCATCCTGTTGAAACAGACCCAACACCAGAGTTGCACCCATTCCATGGTACTCAGGCACATTTCCGGCCAGCTCAAAGATGGCGTAGTTCACCCCCTCCAATGCCTGCAACAGATCGTCCCAGTCCAGAGGTTTCGCATCTGAGGATCTGCTGACGACCAACTGATTCAACAGTAGATCCACGGTCAAACTGCTGGCTATCTCACCTGCGTTGGCGCCCCCCATGCCGTCAGAGAGAATCATCAAGCCCGCCGAGGCATCGACGCCGACAGCATCTTCATTATTCTCGCGTACCACACCCCTGTCGGTACGCATCGCCACATCGAGTTTCAAGGTTGCCAAACACCACTCCAATGGTTTATCGGTCAAAAAGCATCCAACAGTCTTGGCGACAAAAACAGGAAAAAATTGACGCTTGGATGACCGGCATGGAGATAACGTGCCGATGATCACGTTTCACCCCAAATAAAAGGGGGAGCCTCAGCTCCCCCTTTACCCCATAGATGATCCTGTTATCTCTACCTATTGGGTCTTCTTGCCTTCCAGTAAGGCCGATAGCCGGGGCGCAGGGAGATAACCTGGCATCATTTCGCCACTGGGTAATACGATTGCCGGTGTGCCTTGCACACCAACCAGCTGGCCCAAGTCCATATGCGACTTGACCGGGTTTTCACAGGTTTTCTGCTCAATGGTCTTACCCGCCTTGGAAAGGGTCATCGCCTCTTTTCTGTCATCGGCACACCAGACCGAAACCGCCTTGTCATAAGAAGGGCTGCCTACCCCGGCGCGGGGAAACATCAGATAACGCACACGAATACCCAGGTCGTTGAATTGCTGGATTTCGTTGTGAAGTTTGCGGCAATAACCACAATCGATATCGGTGAATACCGAGATCGTATGTTTGGAATCTTCGGGTCCGAAGATCACCATGTTCTCTTCACCGACATCTTCAACGGCCTTGGCCTTGGCCTTGCTGACCTTCGAGGTGGTCAGGTCCTCGCGAGAGGCAATGTCGTACAGCTTGCCGGTCATCAGATAGTTGCCATCCTTACTGACATAAAACATCTGTGGACCGATCATAACCTCGTAAACCCCCTCGATCGGCGAGGGCTGGATGCTGTCCGGTTCTCCGTCCGCAATCAGCTTACTGACGCCGGCACGAACCTTCTCTACCGCCGGGTCCTCCGCCGCCTGGGCAAGGGTGGTGTATCCGCTGGCCAGTGCAAAACTGGCAGCTACTGTAAATATTCCGGCCAGACGTAGGGCCTTTTCTTTATACTGATTCATTGATTAATCCCGAAAATTCTGAAACTGAAGGGGCAGATCATAGTCCGCGTCCCGCATCATACTGATGACCTGCTGCAGATCATCCCGTTTTTTACCCGTCACTCGCACCTGTTCTCCCTGAATCTGAGCCTGCACCTTGATCTTGCCGGCCTTGATCTCCTTGACCATCTTTTTGGCGGTAACCGTGTCGATACCCTGTTTGATAATGACCTGTTGACGGGCCGCGTTGAGGCTCGTCTCCGGGTCCTTGATATCCATGCAGGCGATATCGACTTTCCGTTTGACCAGTTTTTGGCGCAAAATATCCATCATCTGACCTAATTGGAACTCCTGTTCCGCCCTCAGGGTGATTTCCGTCTCGCTCTGCTCGAATTTCGCGTCCACCCCTTTGAAGTCGAAACGGGTGTCGATTTCACGGTTGGCCTGATCCACCGCGTTGCGGACTTCCTGAATATCCACTTCGGAAACGATATCGAAGGATGGCATTTTCCCCCCTGAGGAGCTTATTCAAATACAAAGCCGACGATTCTACATGGAATTGCCTGTATCCAGAAACATGAGGGCTGTATTCCCAGTAGACGGCTTACACCCTGCGAATAGGTTTGACTCTGTAGTGCCGAATCGCCGAAGTCCTAGGTTCTCACCGCCAGCACTATCTGGTTACGCAGGGATTTGAGAAGATTGAGTTTTTTCTTGTCGATCTCCAAGCCGTTGGCCATCGGATGATCAGCATAGATCAATCCCACTGGCCGGTTGTTGATCACCAGAGGAAACAGCAGAAAAGCACCCGCATCGGAGATCTTTTTATACCAGTCGGGAATATCGGCCTGAATCTTTCTTTCGGAAGTGTCCGCGATATAGACATCCACTGCATTCTTCAGTGCCCCATGAAAGACATCCACCTGGTATTTCACGGGGAATCTGAAATTTTTGGCAAACTCGTTCGCGTCGACCCCAAAGCCCAGACGACCGGCCATCTCTCCGGTCTTACGATTGAGCAGGGCCAGGATGACCCGCTGGAATCCGATGGAGCGGTACATGGTCTCCAGCACCACATTGAAGATCTCCGAGACGTTGTGCTCCCCCACCAACATTCCGGTCACTTCCTGCAGTCCATCCATCAGCAGGGCTTCCGTGTCTTCCGGGGTTTGCTGATGACTGATTTCCTGGGTTTCATCAACTGTCTCATCGACTGACTGGACATCGAGTATCTGGGTCTGGTTGAGCCCATCACCCATAATTTTCTGGGTGGCATCGACAGCCGTGGATTCCATTCTCTTGATCTGTTCCGTCCCATCCGACAGCTTGCGTACGAATTCATGGGATATATCGGTGGTGAGGGCCTTGGCGATCTCATGAAACTCCTCGAAGGCATTGCCCGCCAGGTTTTTGATCGTTTTACTCTCCAGGCCCAGCTCATCCTTGTATTGATTGGCAAGAGCATTCAAGGCAGCCGTGTCATCCAATCCCTTCTCGGTCATCAACCGAGTGGTCTGTTGGGAAAATTCCGCCACCAGTCTTCGCCTGTCATTCCGGTCGGCCGGTTGGTCTCCCTCGCTCCAGTGCCGCATGGATTGAACCAATGACTTGGGAAAGTTCCACTGCTGTGCGATCTCGATGCCAATCTTCTCGTAGCTGACACCCAGTACGTTACGTTGCGCACTCAACGGATCCATCGACGCCTGTTTGACCCGGTTGTCAATTTCCCGTGCCTCATCGGGCAGGTAGAAGGCCACCAGGATCTTGCCCAGATCACGCAACATGGCAGTGAGAAAATAATCCTCAATATCCTGATTATCGATCTCTTTCGCTACCTGACCGGCAAGGGTCGCACTGAACATGGCGGATGAGACCAACTCTCTCAACTGCTCCGCCTGTCCTTTGTCATGGATATGTTCAAAGAAGATCAGTGAAGCCGCCAAGGATCGAATGGCCTGAATACCCAGTACCACCACGGCCCGGGACACGGTACCGATGCGACCGGAAAAACGTCCGTAAAAGGCGGAGTTGACCACCTTGAGTATCTTATTGGTGAGGGCGAAGTCCTTGATGATGACACCCGCGATATGATTGACATCCTTGTCACTCGCCTGGGCCATGGCATTGATACTGCGCACCGACTGTGACAAGACGGGGAAATCGCTCTTGCGTTGCATGCGACGCAGCAGAAACGCCACCGTCCCGTGGGCATCATCCCCATCCGGGACGCCTTCCACCGGGGTTTTACGCATTTCATTGAAGGCCTGCAGCATTTCCGCGGCATCGCTGTAACGGACCTCCGGGGCTTTCTCCAGGGCCTTGAGGATAAACCGGTCCAGTCGTTCATCCACCGATTCATTGAAATGGGATGGTGGCTTGGGAATCAGTTTAAGGATGTTATCCAGCACCATCTGCTGATTGCGGCCATTGAAGACCGGCATGCCGGTGAGCATTTCATCCAGGATCAGGCCCAAGGCAAAGACATCATTCTGCGGACCTACCTGACCCTTGCTGATATATTCGGGAGCCAGGTAGCGGGGGGTGCCGATCAGCTGTTTATCCTGTTCCCTGGCACCCGAGAGCAGACGGGCGATGCCGAAGTCCATGATCTTCGGCACCTGCTCGCTATTCAGGATGATATTGGTGGGTTTGAGATCCCGGTGAACTATACCCGCCCGATGCGCCTGGCTCACCCCTTCGAGCAGTCCTCTGAAGACCGCCAGGGTTTTGGGTAGATCGAGTTTATCTTCTCGAATGGCATCCGCCAGCAGGTTGCCCTCTACATATTCGAACACCAGATAGGGTGTTCCCTGGTGTTCCCCCGCTTCGTAGATGGTCACGATATTGGGATGTTGCAGTTTGCTCATGGCGCGGGCCTCACCCAGATAACCCACCTCCGGCACCGATTTATCCAACAGTTTGATCGCCACCCGGCGCTGCAGCTCGGTATCGGCGCACAGATAGACCGTGCCCTGATTCCCTGTGCCCAGTTGCCTGCCGATCTTGAATCGCCCGATGGTTTTTGGCGTCATGACGAACCCCTGTTGATTGCTACAGGTAGTTAACGGCCCTGGAAGGGAATTCTGTTGTGCTGGAAAGGGCTAGCCCACACTTCTCACAAGGCGGGCTAGAGCAAGCCGGCCAGCTGTTCCAGTTCAATATCAGGGATGCTGGTCAAATCACCACCCGTTTCAACACCGATCAGGATAAGTTGTGGGGGCAACAGATCGAGCCTGGCGGCCATTCTCAGCGCATCGGCCACCCCAAAACCATGACTGGAGGTTTGGCATTCGGCATTCGAGAGATCCTCCATTTCCAGCCGCCGCGCGGAACCAGGCGACCGGCCTGCCTGAACCGCATCGATCAGCACCACATCGTCCAGGCCTTGAAAATAGCGGATCAGATCACTGCCTGGACGGTCGAGCTTGATCAGCTCGCAGCCGGTCAGTTCTGTTTGCAATAGATCGATCGCCCGCCAACCCAGCTGATCGGCCCCGAAAGGCGAACCGATACCAATGATCCGTCGGTTCAACGATTGACTTTGAGCTTGAGAAAGTGGGTGGCGCAGGAGATGCAGGGATCGTAGTTGCGGATCACCTGCTCGGCGCGCAGGCGCAAGGTCTGGTCATCATTATCGAGACCCAACTTCTCCAACGACAGCCTGACATCCTCTTCGATACGCGGCTGGTTCTGGCTGGTGGGTGGGGCAATGCGGGCGCTGGTCACCCGGCCCTGATCATTGATCTCATAGCGGTGCCAGAGGATACCCCGGGGCGCCTCGGTGCAGCCATAGGCGACCCCGGCAATGGGGTTTGTCTCGACGGAGGGAGTGTCCGGTAACCGGTAGTCCTTCAGCAGACGCAAGGCCTCATGGATCACCACACAGATCTCCAACGCCCGGGCCACGATGCTGTGAAACATGTTGTGGCTGGGAAAGCTGATGCCACAACCGTCCATCAGCTTGCGCACCGGCGCGGGCAACTGGTGAAAATTGAGATTCAGACGGGCCAGCGGGCCGGTCAGATAGGGCCGGCCATGGAGTTCCGCATGCAGTGCCGTGGAGTGTGGCGACTGGATCTCCTTGAAGTGGTCGTCATACTCGGCGATATCGATATCCAGCCCCTGACCTGAAATCAGACGTCCCCGCTCGATGGCATAGTCGCTCTCATGACTCAATGCCACACTGGTGAAGGACTGTTCATCCTTGGGGAGGCTGAGTTGCGTTGTCCATTCGACCAGCGCCTCCGCTTCTGGCAGGGCCTGCTCCAGCCGCGCATGGATCGCCGCCACCGCCGCTTCGGATGGGGCCTTGTAAAAACCCCCGACACGCACCCCCACCGGATGCACTGAACGGCCACCGAACAGGGCGATCAGATCATTGCCCAGGCCCTGCAGCTTCAGACCCCGGCGCACCGCGCCGGGATGATCGGCGGCCATCGCTATGGCTGAATCAAAACCGAGGAAGTCTGGTGCCGCCAGCAGATGCACGTGCAGGGCATGACTCTGCAGGTACTCACCGCAATACATCACCCGGCGCATGGCCCTGACCCAGGGACCGGGATCAATCTGGAACAGCCGTTCGAAGGCCTGCACCGCGCTCATCTGGTAGGCCACCGGACAGATGCCGCAGATGCGCGCCACCATGTCGATCACCTGATCGCACTCGTAGCCCTCGACGAATTTTTCGAACAGCCGCGGTGGTTCGTAGATACGCAGTTTCAGGTTTTCGATATGGCCATCCATAACATCCAGCTCCAGGGCGCCTTCGCCCTCGACCCGAGTGAGCACCGGGACATTGATATGTATCTCGCGGGATTCATCCATAGATCTCAGCCTTAGTTGTCTGAATATTTACTCTGATTTGAGTCGCTCGCCCGCCTGCTTGAAGGCAGGGGCGGTGCTGGTGATGAAATGGAACCGTCGGGCGACCGCCTCCCGACTCATCCCCAAGGAGACGAAGCGGTCAGACAGCGACCTCTCATTGACCTGGGTGGAGGGTCCGTAACAGCTGTAGCAGGCCCGGCCCAGGGAGGTGCAGAGCGCCCCGCAACCCGCCATGGTCACCGGCCCCATGCAGGGCTCACCCTTTGTCACCAGGGTACAGACGATCCCCTGGCGTTTGCACTCCAGGCAGAGCGGCTGTTTCTCCGTAGTGGGGACCACTCCCGACAACAGATCCCGCAGGGCCTTTAGCACCTGGCGCGAATTGACCGGACAACCGGGGAGCTCCAGGTCCACCCTGATATGCGCTGAAATGGCCGTGGAGGTCCGCAGGGAATCGATATAGTCGGGACGCGCGTAGATCTGCCCCATCCAGGCGTCACGATCATTAAAATTGGCCAGGGCCTGCAGGCCACCCGTGGTGGCACAGGCCCCGATGCTGATCAGATAGGTACTGTTTGCCCGCACCTGCTTGATACGCTCGATATCGTGCGGGGTGGAGATACTGCCTTCCACCAGCGACACATCCACCTTGGCATCCGGGTCCAGGGGGCCGGCCTCGGCGAAGTGGACGATATCCACCAGGTTGGGCAGCTCGAGCAGAGGCTCGCCCAGATTGAGCAGGGCAAGCTGACAGCCGTCACAGGAGCTGAACTTATGCACGGCGAGTTTTGGTTTTATCTTATTCATTCACCCACCTCTGGTTGTGTGGCGCTTTGCGACATCTTTAGAAAACCCGATAGTTGCGGAATTTCCGTAGGGTGGGCACCGCCCACCTGATACCTCGATCTACCCTTGCAACGGCGGGCGGTGCCCACCCTAGGTTGAAAGATTTTTTGTAACTATTCAGCTTCATCACAAGCTCGTCACTGCTTTCAGGTATTTCTTAAAGAAGTCGCCGTGAATACGTCCATGTAGGCTTGACTGCAGCATCCATGCTGCAGACACTTCTTTAAGAAA
>JBDLIF010000074.1:0-9335 GCA_039714955.1 Pseudomonadota bacterium
ATGGAGGCTGCAATCAAGCCTACAAGGACGTATTCACGGCGACTTCTTTAAGAACGACCTGAAAGCAGTAACAAACTTGCGATGATGCTGAATAGTTACGATGCTTTTATTAAAATGGATAACTGTGACCACTTGATGTCCGCCTCCCTCTGACAACGGGATCGGCTGCAACCAGCGGGGCTTTCCCAACGGAACTATAGCGCCATCTCAATGAAACCCTGCTGCTTCACAGCCTTGTCAATTGTCATGAGTGTCTCGAGCAGCTCCCGGATGCGGCCAAGCGGCCAGGCGTTGGGACCATCACTCAGTGCCTTCTCGGGTTCAGGGTGGGTCTCCATGAAGAGACCGGAAATACCCGCGGCAACCGCGGCCCGCGCCAACACCGGTACGAACTCCCGCTGTCCGCCAGAGCTCGTGCCCTGCCCGCCTGGCAGCTGCACCGAGTGGGTGGCATCAAACACCACCGGACAGCCGGTATCACGCATCGCCGCCAGGGAGCGCATATCGGAGACCAGGTTGTTGTAACCAAAGGAGACACCTCGTTCACAGACCATGATCTGATCATTGCCCTCTGCCCGGGCCTTGTTTACCACATGCTGCATGTCCCAGGGGGCAAGAAACTGGCCCTTCTTGATATTCACCGGCTTGCCCTGTATCGCCACATTCTGAATGAAATTGGTCTGCCGGCAGAGAAAGGCCGGGGTCTGCAGCACATCCACCACATCTGCCACCTCAATGAGGGGGGTATCCTCATGGACATCGGTAAGCACCGGCACCCTGACCTGCTCGCGTACTGTCTCCAGTATCCGCAGCCCCGCTTCCAGACCGGGCCCACGAAAACTGCTTCCCGCTGAGCGGTTCGCCTTATCGAAGGAGGATTTATAGATAAAAGGGATGCCCAACGACTTGGTCAGCTCCTTGAGTTGCCCGGCCGTGTCCAGAGCCAACTGTTCGCTTTCGATGACGCATGGTCCGGCGATCAGGAACAGCGGCCTATCCAGACCGACTTCAAATCCACAAAGGTTCATGCGCTTTCATCCCGATGTTTTCTTGCCGCCTCGATGAATCCGGTAAACAACGGATGACCGTAGCGGGGGGTGGAGGTGAATTCGGGATGGAACTGGCAGGCGATGAACCAGGGATGGTCCGGGATCTCCACGATCTCCACCAGACGCCCATCCACCGAACGGCCGGCAATCTTCATACCGGCGGTGACGATACGGTCCTGATAACTGTTGTTGAACTCATAGCGGTGGCGATGTCGCTCCAGGATCACCTCCTCATCATAGAGTTCGCGGGTGCGGCCACCCGCTTCCAGACGGCACTCCTGACCGCCCAGGCGCATGCTGCCACCCAGGTCGGAGTGCTCACTGCGGGTCTCTGTTTTACCATCCGAGTTAAGCCACTCAGTGATCAGCGCTATGACCGGATGGGGTGTTATCCGGTTGAACTCGGTACTGTGAGCGTCGGTCAGCCCGGCCACATTGCGGGCAAATTCGATTACCGCTACCTGCATGCCAAGACATATCCCCAGATAGGGGATGCCACTCTCCCGGGCAAAGCGGGCGGCCGCTATCTTACCTTCGACGCCCCGTTCGCCAAAACCACCGGGGACCAGGATGGCGTCCATTCCCGCCAGGGCCCTCAGTTCCTCTTCGATCTCCAGCTGTTCGGAATCGACATAGTGGATATTCACCCGATTACCGGTGTGTACCCCTGCATGCCCAAGGGCCTCGGAGAGGGACTTGTAGGCCTCGGTCAGATGGACATACTTGCCCACCATGGCAATGTCCACCTCCTCCCGCAGACGATCAAGCCCGTCGAGAAAGGCCTGCCACTCGCTCAGATCAGCCACCGGCAGATCGAGCCCAAAGCGCTGGTTGACGATTTCATCCATCCCCTGGGCGTGCAACAGTATGGGTACACGATAGATGGAATCCGCGTCCACGGCGGAGATGACGGCCTCCTCAGGCACATTGGTGAACAAGGCAATCTTCTTGCGCTCCGCATCGGGCAGCGGCTGCTCTGAACGACAGACCAGGATGTCGGGTTGAATACCGATGGAGCGCAACTCCTTCACCGAGTGCTGGGTCGGCTTGGTCTTGATCTCGCCGGAGGCCTTGATATAGGGCACCAGGGTCAGATGCATAAAGAGCGCACGCTGGCTGCCCATCTCCACCCGCATCTGGCGAATCGCCTCCAGAAAGGGCAGGGATTCAATGTCACCCACGGTACCGCCAATCTCCACCAGACAGATGTCCGCATCGTTGGCCCCCAGCAGCACACTCTCCTTGATCTCATTGGTGATATGCGGGATCACCTGCACCGTGCCGCCCAGATACTCGCCCTTGCGCTCCTTGCGGATCACATTTTCGTAGATCTGGCCGGTGGTAAAATTGTTGTTACGCCCCATGGTGGTGCGTACGAACCGTTCGTAGTGGCCAAGATCAAGATCGGTCTCCGCCCCATCGTCGGTAACGAACACCTCACCGTGTTGAAAGGGGCTCATGGTGCCCGGATCCACATTGATATAGGGATCGAGCTTGATCATGGTAATCTTCAGGCCGCGGGCCTCGAGCAGGGACGCGAGGGACGCGGAGGCAATACCTTTGCCAAGGGAGGATACGACACCGCCCGTGATGAAAATGAATCTGGTCATTGAGTCAAACGCCGGAAAAAAGGGGTACAACGGACGGAAGCAAACGGTACCAGAATGGCGACATTCACTCAAACCAATCTACGGAAAATTCGAAACCGTGCACTTGTCGCCCCCCCGGATAGGAAAACAATTATTGAATATCCCCGACCAGGGTCTATAATCGATTGGCGATTTTCGTAAAAAAACAACTGCGAAAACGCCGTTGTCTGCCTTGTCTCCAAGGAGCCGATGGAAACAGGGTATTACTGCATACTGGCCCTGTTGCCTCAAGGCAGGACCAATGCGATTGAATTAACGAGCAACGTAGTAAATTTTTTTCTTACCCTTTGATGAGGATGAAAATATGATGAAGTTTTCCAAAGTTGCGGGCGCAGCTGCCCTGATCGCTCTTTCCACTTCCGCTTCCGCCTGGTGGGGCGGTGGCCCATGGGGCGGTGGCCCAGGCTATGGCGGCAATAACTGGGGTAACAACTGGTTGGGCGACGGCTGGGGCGACGGCGACTTCGACTTCGGCATGAGCGCCAGCGGCCGCGGTTCCGGTTATGGTCGCGGTTATAACCGTTACAACAGCCAATATGGTTATGGTCCTTATGGCTATGGCGGTCCTTACGGCGGCGGTTATGGCGGTCCTTACGGTGGCTATGGTGGTCCCTACGGCGGCGGCTATGGCGCTCCCTACGGCTATGGCGCTCCTGCTGTGCCTGCTGCGCCTGCTGCACCGGCCAAATAAGCCAGCTCAGAGATAGCGTATGCAAAGGCCACATCCCTTCGGGGTGTGGCCTTTTTTGTGCAAGATCCGATCCTAAATCCCTCGATTTTCACTCAAACCACTTGATCCAGCTCAATCATTTCTGAAAGAATAATAGGGTGCCAGCATTTATTGATGCTGATTTATCCGGATTGGAGTGGAATCTTGACTAACCGAAAAGTCATCACTTTCGAAAACATCAAGGTCGCCTGTAAAAATTGCAGCCTGGGCACGCTATGCCTTCCCATGGGGCTCGACCCGGATGACGTTGAGAGGCTCGACGGCATCGTGAAGCGTGGGCGACCTTACCATCGTGGCGACCATCTGTTCCGTGAGGCCGACGATTTCCAGAGCCTGAAGGTCATCACCAGCGGTTCAATCAAGACCTATACCCCCAATGAGGATGGCAGCGAGCAGGTATTGGGCTTTCATCTGCCGGGGGAATTGATCGGGCTCGATGCCATCCAGAACGACCAGCATACCTGTTCCGCGATAGCGCTCGAAACCACCGCGGTGTGCGATATTCCATTCGATCAGCTGGAGTCCCTCAGCATCAGCATTCCCAGTCTGCAACGCCAGATCTACCGTCTGCTGAGCCGCGAAATCGGCCACGAGACCGAGATGCTCACCCTGCTCGGAAAAAAAAGCGCGGAGGAGCGGCTCGCCACTTTTCTGCTCAGTTTTTCCGACCGCTTCAAGCAACGGGGCTTCTCCGCCAGCGACTTTTTTCTCAGTATGTCGAGACATGAGATCGGCAACTACCTGGGGCTTGCCGTCGAGACGATCAGCCGGTTGTTTACCCGTTTCCAGGATGAGGGACTGTTACAGGTAGAGCGTAAACATGTTCAGCTGCTGAACATTCCCCGACTCCAGGAGATCGTTCAGGGCGGCCAAGGTGAAAAGCCCCAACAGCGACAGATCTGACACACCTTGATGAATCTGGCCGGTTAGCTCAACGCCGCCAGACACAGTTGTCGTCCATCCCATTGAGCCTGGATTCGTGCGCCTCCAGCTCCTGCACCGTTGCCCGAATCACAGTCAAAGGCTTTCGCTCGACGGCCAAGCGGCGAATACCACCCGCCAACTGCTCCCCGCCTTTTTCAAGATCGGCCCCATCCAACATCAACGACGCCTGGCCTCCGGTCATCATCAGGTAGACGTCGGCGAGGATCTCCGCATCGAGCAACGCCCCGTGCAGTTCACGGTGGGAATTGTCGATATCATAGCGTTTGCACAGTGCATCCAGGCTGTTGCGCTGTCCCGGATGCATCTTCTTCGCCATCACCAGGGTATCGGTCACGCCGCATAGCTCGGCAATCCGGAGGGGGTTCTCCGCTAACTTGTTCAGCTCATGATTGAGAAAACCCACATCGAATGGGGCGTTGTGAATGATCAACTCCGCGCCACGCACATACTCGATGAAATCCGCCGCCAAATCCTCGAACCTGGGTTTATCGGCGAGAAACTCATTGGTGATGCCATGCACCTCCACAGCGGCGGCATCGATCTGCCGGTCCGGCTGCAGATATTGATGGAAGTTGTTGCCGGTAAGACGACGCTCGACCATCTCCACGCAGCCAATTTCGATAATCCTGTGCCCCTGCTCCGGCTCCAGACCCGTGGTCTCCGTGTCGAGTACAATCTGACGGCTCATTGACGCAACTCCTCTATGCCACGATTGGCCAGCCGGTCCGCCAGCTCGTTTTCCGCATGCCCGCTGTGGCCCTTCACCCAGGCCCATTCCACATCATGCCTAGCCGCTTCACTGTCCAGCGCCTGCCACAAATCCGCATTCTTTACTGGTTGCCTGGCGGCGGTCTTCCAGCCATTACGCTTCCAGCCATGAATCCATTGAGTGATGCCGTTCTTCACATACTGGGAATCGGTGGTGATCCTGACCCGGCTCTTTCGTGTCAGCGCCCGTAACGCCTGGATCACCGCCATCAGTTCCATGCGGTTGTTGGTGGTTGACCACTCTCCACCGTGTAGCTGTTTCTCATGCCCGCCATAGCGCAGCAATGCCCCCCAACCGCCCGGGCCTGGGTTACCCTTGCAGGCGCCATCGGTAAAGATTTCAACCAATTTGCTCACTACAGATTTCTCGTGGTGGGTTCAACTGTCGCCGGCAGGACCTTTTTGCCGATCCTCCATTTGGGCCTGATGGGCGTCATGGTAAGGGTGCGTTTAACCGCTTCCAGCACATAGACGCCACCCAACATCGGCCAGCCTCTCTCCCCCAGCCCTTCCAGAAAAACCAGCTTCTGCATAATTGCTTGATTTTGTAGGGGGGGACGAAAGCTCAGATAGTCCACCCCCCGCAGATCGAAACCCAGCAGGGCGAGCCAATCAGTGACCCGCTTGAGGGTAAAGAAGTGCCCGATCCAGGGTGGTTTTGCACTGCGCGGATGAAACAGCCGCCAGCATCCCCACAGACTCCAGGGATTGAAGCCAATGAGGATCAGCTTTCCCTCGGGAATCAATACCCGCTCCACCTCGCGCAGCACCTGATGGGGATCGGGGGAGAAATCGAGGGCGTGATGCATGACTACCCCATCTATACTGTCCGTCGCCAGGGGAAGTTGCAGAGGATCCGCCAACAGGTTGGAAGCCTGCGCCCGGCTATCCAGTACGATCTTGTTTTTCACCGGACTGGCACCCAGCAGGTCCAGTTCGGGATGCAGTGAACCGATCTGCACAAGGTAGTAACCAAACAGACTGGCGACACGATTTTCCAGGCAACGACACTCCCGCTCCGCCAACAATCGGCCAAGATGGGTTTGAAACCAGCCGGTTAACTGTTTTTGTCGGCCTGGTCCCAGTTTATCGATGCGATTTCTAGCCATAATTTGTGAGGTAATCGGTCATCTGAAATTTCAGGATGGAAATGATACCCAGGTTTGTTACTATTTTCCGCCTGGTTTATTAGAAAAATAAGACATGACCCGGCAGATGCGCTATCCAAGGCTAACCCTAACCATCATGAATCTTCTGTTTGCTTGCCTCTTCAGCGCATGCCAAACACTCCCCCCGGTCGGAGAGAGTCCAGCGATAGAGAGCGCTCCACCGGTATCCTCCACCGAGAAGCAGATCATGGAACCACTGCAAGTCAAGGCGCCTCAGCCGATGGCAAGCAGTGAACCAAGCAAAACCCTTGAAGCCACTCCTGTCGAGCGTTTAGCGCCAGTACCCGTGGATATCTGGGAGCGTATGCGAGCGGGGCTCAACCTGGCCGCGTCGAATCACCCCAAGGTCATGTCTGAAATCCAGTGGTACCGCAAACATCCAGGCTATATCGAGCGTATTCAGAATCGGGCCCGACCCTATATCCATTTCATCATGGATGAGCTGGAGAAAAGGCAGATGCCGACAGAGATTGCCCTGCTGCCAGCCGTCGAGAGCGCCTTCCAACCCTTCGCCTACTCCCCGGGACGCGCTGCCGGTCTCTGGCAGTTTATTCCGTCCACCGGTCGGGTCTTTGGTCTGAAGCAGAACTGGTGGTATGACGGCCGGCGTGACGTGGTGACATCGACCCGCGCGGCCCTCGACTATCTCCAACGGCTCAACAAACGGTTCGATGGCGACTGGGAGCTGGCCCTGGCGGCCTACAATGCAGGGGGCGGCACCGTTTCCCGGGCCATGCGTAAAAATAGACAAAAGGGCAAACCCACCGATTTCTGGTCACTGAAACTGCCCAGAGAGACCCGTGCCTATGTGCCTCGTCTGCTGGCGATCAGCCAGATCTTCGCCAACCCGGAAGCGTACGACATCACCCTGCAATCCATCCCCAACGAACCCTTCTTTGAGACCATCGATATCGAGTCCCAACTCGACCTGGCGCTCGCCGCGGAGATGTCCGACCTCTCGATCCAGCAGCTCTATCAACTCAACTCCGGCTTCAACCGCTGGGCCACCGACCCGGACGGACCGCATCAGCTCCACTTGCCGCTGGACAAGGTGGAGGGCTTTCTGGAAAAACTGGCTCAGTTACCCGATGAAAGGCGTCTGCGCTGGAAACGTTACCAGATAAAAAGTGGCGACAACCTCAGCCAGATCGCCAGAAACCACGGCACCACCACGCAGCTCCTCAAGCGGATCAACAAACTGCACAGCAGCAAGATACGCGCGGGCAAACACCTGTTGATCCCGGTTTCCACCAAGAGACTCGACCACTACGCACTCAGCGCCGACCAGCGCAAGAATCAGATCCAAAATAGACCCCGCAATGGCGTCAAACAACACTATATCGTGAAAAAAGGCGACAGCCTCTGGAACATTGCCCAGGCCCACCAAATCAGTCACAAACAGCTGGCAAAGTGGAACGGTTTCGCGCCCGGCGATCCCATACGCCCGGGCCAGAAGCTTGTAATATGGATTAAAAAACCAGCAACCCCCATCCTCTCGGCTTTGGATATCCAGCCTGCCGACATTCAAAGCTCGGTCTCATATAAGGTGCGCCAGGGCGACTCCCTCTCGCGTATCGCCCAGCGCTTCAGCGTCTCGGTTACAGAACTGAAAAAATGGAACAGCCTGCCTGGCAAATACCTGCAGCCAGGCCAGCGTATCAAACTCTATGTGGATGTGACCGAGCAGACCTTGTGATGGCTGAATCCAGCTGACCGAAGGGGTACAATCCCGCCCAACTAGTGTGGTGTAGCGTATAAAGTATGCACCACACTAACCTCCCTTCCTGACAGGTGGATTGCCATGGAACCTTTAGAAGTCGAACTAGAAGCCGAACTCCAACCACTGCTGGATCTGTTTGCCGGTCAACCCTTTATCCAGTCGGCGCTGGTCGCTACCCTTACACTGCTGCTGGCCAAATTCATCAGCTGGGCACTGCTCGGCCTGTTCCATCGCCTGACCCGTCTTACCAATGCCCAACTTGACGATGTGGTGGTGAGAGCCCTGAAGACCCCCCTCTTCTATAGCATCCTGATGGTGGGTTTCTCCATCGCCGTCCATCTGCTGCCTGTCAGCGAGAAGATGCAGGGTGTCATCATCGCCATCCTGCAGTCGATCGGGATCTTTATCTGGATGCAGTTTGCCATGAGAGTCTCCAGAGCTGTGCTGCGCAGCCTGGCAAAAGACGACAAACGATTGCAGTTCGTGCAAACCCAGACCCTGCCTTTGTTCGAAAACCTGGCGATCATCATCGTCATCGCCGTTGCTCTCTACCTGGTCTTCCATGCCTGGAGTATCGATATGAGCGCCTGGCTCGCCTCGGCCGGTATCGTGGGTATCGCCGTCGGTTTTGCCGCCAAGGACACCCTCTCAAATCTCTTCTCCGGGGTCTTCATCCTCGCCGATGCACCCTATAAAATCGGTGACTATGTGGTGCTCGACTCAGGGGAACGGGGTGAGATCACCAATATCGGCATCCGCAGCACCCGCATGTTGACCCGGGACGATGTGGAGCTGACCATCCCCAATGCGCTGATGGGTAACTCGAAGGTGATCAACGAATCCGGCGGGCCTAATCTGAAATACCGCATTCGCATCCCGGTGGGAGTCGCTTACGGTTCGGATATCGATCAGGTCCAGGCACTGCTGTTGGAGATCGCCAACCAAGATGAACAGGTCTGCAGCGACCCGGAAGCGCGGGTCCGATTCCGCGCCTTCGGCGCCTCCAGCCTTGACTTCGAGCTGCTCTGCTGGGTGGACAGACCGGATCTCAGGGGCCTGGTGACCCATCATCTGCTCTGCGCCATCTACAAGCGCTTCAATCAGGAGGCGGTCGAGATCCCCTATAACAAGCAGGATATCTATATCAAGGAGATGCCATCAGCGAGTTGATAGTGACGAGGTGCACTAGGAAATGCCACCAGATGGCCCACCTCCAGCCGGATGCCGATCATCTCGCCAATCGCATGATCATGATGACTCTGCACCATACAGAGTAGTTGGGTGCCATCCCCCATCCTCAGGGTA